>WAKY01000167.1 GCA_015523135.1 Candidatus Aciduliprofundum sp. | reverse complement strand
GTAATTGAATGGATAGAATGATGCAGTGTGAAGTACCCTATCCACCTTAATAACATTCATCTCAAAATCGTACTCACACTTTATATTGCTTCCCTTTGGCACCTCTATGAACACATAAACATCCTCTGGAGGATTTATACCTGCTTTCATAAAATCGAAATTAGTGCAAAACATATTAAATTTTCCAAAGGTTTTTACATCCAAATTCCATACTTATTTCAATGCATTCCATCTCATCCCTAAAAGCAGAGCCACTGCTGCTCTCTCTAATCCTATTTTTCCTCGCATTACTCGTAATTTTTCCGCATTCTATTTACTCTTCCATCCCCTCATTTCCGCTTCGAACCTTGGTTGCCATAATCTCGCTCATGGTGATTACCACCGCGATTAAAGAGAGCAAGTACCTGTCTAGGGTTTCAAAAAAGATTTTAGGAAGAATTTCAAACGAGCGCAAGCTGGCGATTTTTATCATTTTATTTTCCTCATTCCTAGCAACCTTCCTGACGAATGATATTGCACTTTTTGTAATGATTCCCCTAACAATCGAATTGCAGAGAAACATAAAAAATGATGTGGAAAAGCTAGTCATATTTGAAGCAATAGCGGTGAATGTAGGCTCGGCACTAACTCCTATCGGAAACCCGCAAAATCTCTACTTGTGGCACATACAGGGCATAAATTTCATCCAATTCATGATTCAAATGCTTATTCCCGTGCTTATCTCGTTTCTCATTCTCATTGCATTTATTTTCATCATCTTTCCAAGCAAGAAAATAGAATTTAGGAAAAAAGAAATAGGTGAGGAAAAAACCCGGCTTTTCTGGATTTCCATAATTATTCTCGTCTCTTTCATCCTCGCCCTTCAACTCTCACTGGAATATCTTGCCTTTGTTGCAATAATCATTTTTTATCTCATTTTCCATCGTAACACATTTAAAAAATTGGACTATGCTCTCATTTTCATATTCATCTTCATATTCTTAGATTTCGGTGCAGTTCCCCATTTAATTCCGGAAGTCTCGATTACTTCTCCACGCATAACATTCTTGCTCTCAGCCCTATTATCGCAGGGAATTAGCAATGTGCCTGCCAGTGTGGTCATATCAAATCTCTCCCCGAATTTAAGGGAGATAGCATGGGGGGTAAACATTGGAGGAAATGGAGTTCTAATTGCATCCCTCGCTAACTTAATCGCCGTGCGGCTCTACGGAAAAAATAGGAAAATAATCGTGGATTTCCACAAGTATTCGATTCCATTCTTCATTCTCACCCTTCTCATTCTCTTCTTTTTGATTTGAGTTAATTACTTATACGATTTTTCATTAAAGGTTTGCAAGGTGATGGGGCCCACCTTAATCGCCCTTAAGGGCTGATGGCTCCTTTTAAAGGGTGGTCCCTATGCTAGAGGTAGAAATACCCAAGGAATTGTTCGAAAAGATAAAAAATATGAAAGAGGATGATTTTAATCGTTTTCTCTATGAAAGAATGGCTTCTATGAATAGGTATTTTGAGATGAATGATAGAGAAGCTTTGCTCAAGAGAAAGAAGGAATTGGAAGAGAAGATAAAGAGGATGAAAGAAGAGCTTGATGAGCTTACAGAATTCTGCAATAAAGCTGAGAGAGATCAAAAGAGGATGGAGCGGTGGATTGACGAGCTTGGTGTGGAGAATAAAGCACTTTTGATGGAGATGAGAGGAAATGGACCTCCTGTTGAAAGCGGGAAAATTAAAAAAGAAAAAATTTAAGCTAAACAAGCACACGGAGAAGCTGATGAAGGAAATATCTACCAGTTATAATATTCCGGAGGAGAAAGTAGTGTCTCTCGCGCTTCAAGAGTACAGGGAGAAGAAGAAAGATAGTGAGGAGATGGAGAATCTGAGGAAAGAGATAGATTTTTTGCTACAGGAGATGTTTACCCTTGAGGGTAAGTGGGCTTCTATTCGGTACAGGTCTCACACTTATGTGAAAGAAAACAGGAGTTTGGCAATAATACTTGCAGGATACTTGGGAGAGAACAAGAGTATCAGAAATCTTATGAAGAAGAAAGGAGCACATAGGGATATTGAAGAAGTGGTTGATTACTATCTCTGGCTTTAGAGAAAGTTAAATATTTCCGATTGTATTTTCATGTATTGATACCCAAGGACAGAATGTTCTACAAATTTGCCGCATACGGATTTTTGAAGAACCTTAGATTATTTGAGCCGTTCATACTTCTATTTTTTAAAGCTGCTGGAATGTCTTATACTGAGATAGGAATCTTATACGCAATAAAGGAAGTATCAATTTACATACTTGAAATACCCACAGGGGTTTATGCGGATGCGTTTGGAAGAAGGCGCTCAATGCTCATGTCAATGTCCTCGTATATAATTGCATTTGCCATATTCTTCTTCTTTTCTTCATTCTGGCTCTTTGCAGTTGCTATGATTCTCTACGCTTTAGGAGATGCTTATAGAACGGGAACACATAAGGCAATGATCTTAGAGTACCTTAAAATCAAGAATATCTCTGAGAAGAAGGTAGAGTACTATGGAGCAACTCGTTCATATTCACAGCTTGGCTCTGCAACCAATGCACTTCTTGCAGGACTTATCGTTTTCTACACTGGAAATTACAGAGACATATTCATAGTTACCATTCTTCCCTACATATTCAATTTCATAAATTTAGCCACATATCCAAAGATGCTTGATGGAGAGATAAGAAAGAGTGTGGGAAAGATAGGAGAGCAGTTTAAGAAAACCCTTGCTGATTTTCGTTTGATGTTCAAAGACAAGCTCGCATTAAAAGCCATTGTGAATTCTTCCCTATTCTCAGCATCTTACGAAGCAACTAAGGACTACCTTCAGGCAGTTTTGCAAACTTTCGCTCTTGCGCTTCCAGTTTTATTGTTTTTGAGCGGAGATAAGAGAACGGCAGTTGTTATAGGCATTGTTTACTTTTTCATATATCTAATGACCGCCTATGCCTCTCGCAACGCTTACAAGGTTGTGAATAGAGTAGGTAATTTAGGAAGGGCAATAAACTCAACTCTAATCTTGGGTGCAGTGATAATAATCCTTACAGGAATCTTTTATCACATAGACTGGCTCATAATATCCATAGTGCTGTTCCTTCTAATCTATGTGCTTCATAACATAAGGAGACCTATGAATGTTGGTTATATTGCAGATAGAATCAAGAGCAGAGTCATGGCATCTGGATTGAGTGTGGAATCTCAGATTAAGACATTCATAGCTGCGGGACTATCAATTCTGATGGGATATCTTGCAGATGTGCTTGGAGTTGGAATGGCCCTTGCAATAATAGGCTTTATTGTTCTAATTTCAGCACCTCCGTTCTTCGTTAAAGAATAACCAAAGGGTTAAATCGGATATGAATATATGGGATTTTCAATGAAGATAGACAGGGAAAGGGCTATGAAATCAATAATAAAATATTCAATTATAATTGGCATACTTCTATTCATCACTCCTTACATAGTTTTTGTCATAGGTATGATTGTCATGCTAATAGGGGCATTTTCTACAAGCCCAACAATAAACTTGCTTAGATTTCGCAAAAAACGTGTTTTTCAATCTGCAGAGGTAGATATTGATGAGGTAGAAGATACGGACAAAATTTACAACATATCCTGGAAAGAGAGTTTATTCATATTTGGCATAGGAGTTCTTCTCTTTGCAATCTCCCTTCTTCTCTTGAGCCTTGGATGGAAAGGTGCTATTTACTGGCTTTGAAAGCCTTCTTTTAATTTATGTAATCTACCCGTTCCTTTAAGCTCCTGCACTTAAAACATCTCTTTATCAATTGGATATTGGATGGCAGGCTTCAGATATTTATATGTAAATTGTAGCTGTTAGTCTTTATAAAAAGGTAAAATTGCTTGGGTTTTCTGTATTTTACTAATTTTCTAAATTTTAATGAAGTAGTTTTATTTATTACAAATCTTTTTTATACATGATAGAGATGCTTTTAGTTTGGGGAGGTGAATCCCCATGTACGTACCTAAGAAAAAGAAAAAACAAAAAATAGATGAAGAAGAAAACTTTGAAGAATATGAAGAAGAAAGATTGGATGATGAAATAGAGAATGAAGATGAAACAGAATGGGAAGAGGAAGGAGAAAGAGAAAGGGAAGACTGGTAAAAAAAGAGGTGAGAAAAATGGCAAATGATAAGAAAAAGAAAGAGAAAAAGAAAAAGAATCCTGAGGAATAAATTAGAAACAAAATTTTAATTTTCCCTTTTTTATTTATTTTCCTTCCTCTTCCCGAATTTTATCAAAATTGCAATGATGGAAGCTTTAAATGCTGCTTTTTGGAGAAAATAAGCAAAAGGAGGATTAAATCTCCTCTTATTTTTGAAAAATCAATGCCGGGGCCGGGATTTGGACCCGGGACCTTCGGATTTCTCAGGCTTGGAGGTGGAGATTACCTTTTACCCTATGAGTCCGACGCTCCACCAGGCTGAGCCACCCCGGCTTAAAAATTATTCCTCTACCTGCATTTCTTCGCTAGGTTCTTCTTCACTAACCTCTGTGCTTTCCTCTTCCGGTGCCTCTACCTCGATTTCCTTCTTCTCTTCCTCTCTCTCAAGCTCAACAACTTTCTCCTCTGGGAAAACGAGAACTTCAGATTTTCTCACTTCAATTCTTCTCACAGGATAAGCGGGCTTGACAACCTTGGATAGATCCCTTTTAACATCTTCGCTAAGAAGATATTTTACATATTCGGAGAAAGTCATCTCGGTAGCTTTTGCAAAAAGATAGTCCATAATTTTCTTTCTTATTTCGCTCTTTATTGATGATTTTATTCTCTTATCTGGAACGGCAATTACCTTGACACGGAGCTTGTAACCATCCGCTGTGAGTACGGGAAATATTGCATCTATTCTGCTCCTCCTTCTGCGAACCATGCGGCGAATGTAGTCTGTGGTCATATCATGCCCTATGAACCTCGTGTATGCGTTTGTGCCTTGGATGCGATTTATTTTGAAGTATAACTTAACATGCATCTTTTTAAAATCTCCAGTCAGATCGTATAGTGTAGTTTCAGCAATTCTTCCAATGACCTTATCTGGCTCATTTGATGGAGTCATGCCCAATTCTTTTGCGCTAAATGTATCTGGAGCTATTATAGTGTACCAGACTTTTGCCCTCCATTTGTCACGAACTCTTCTCGCAGCGGCTCTCTCCGCTCTTTTGCTTGCCATGGGTAATCACCTTTGCGAAGGTAAATGGGCTTTCCTTTAAATAATTTTTGTAAACTTATAGCTAAGATTAATATTTGATAATCTATTTGTAATTATGAAAAAGAGCAAGCTCTCCACCATTATAATTCTTGCTATTCTATTCATTCTTATTCTCTCAAATCCTTACAATTTTGATAAGATTAGGGTAATTCAAGAGGGGCATACTCATTATGATTTTGGAACTGCAAGAAATATGAGCTCTTTAACTCTCTATGTTGGAGGATACATGAAACTTACCATTCGTTTCATCGCTCAATCAAAGGGAGAATGCGGAAATTCATCTAGAATAATTTTCTTTGCAATAACCTTGGATGCAAAATTAATAAAGAATGAAAATGTGCTTTTAAGTATTCGTAGCTTATATGGTAGAGTGTTTTATGCATTCTTGGTTGAGAAGAATCGTGGCATCAATGCTGTGCCATGGGAAGAGGATTACAACGGGGGGATTGTGACGCAGGCGTGGGCACCTCGCACTATATACAACGGCTTTTCCACTACTTCTCAAAGGATAACTATTAACACGGAGGCATATATTCAAGTGATTGGGAGAGAGACAATAAGATTCTCAGCCAGAATTTTAGGGGAAGGATTAGAGAGTACCATAGATTTGAGTTTTTAGCAGTAGCTTTATATTCATCCTTTTGGATGTACTTCTATGTTTGTATGTACTGCCTGTGGTAGAAAATTCTCCTTGGAGGAGCATCATCAGAGATGCCCAATTTGTAATGAACCTTTGCAATTGGAGAATATGAGAGGAAAGATAAGAAATGGAAATGTTTGGAACAGGTATAAGGATTTTTATGCAATTCCTTTGAATATTAATTACAGTTTGGGGGAGGGAGACACTCCTCTAATTCGAGCTGAGATTTATGGAAATGAAGTTTATTTTAAGAATGAGAGTGTGAATCCAACCTGGAGCTTTAAAGATAGAGGTACTTTTGTAGCAATAAATAGGGCAATTCAAATGGGATTTGAGAGAATTGGAGTTGTATCCACCGGAAATATGGCTGCAAGTGTTGCCGCTTATGGGGCACACGCAGGAATGGATACCTTTGTGCTAGTATCTTCAAACATATCAAAAGATAAAATTTCTCAAATTGTGCCTTATGGAGCAAGGATTTTGAAAGTTGAGGGGGATTATGGAGAGCTTTATTTTAAATCTTTGGAAATCGGGGAAAAGAGAAAAATATACTTTATGAACTCTGATGACCCATTTAGGGTAGAAGGTTATAAAACAATTGCTTTTGAGCTCTCTGAAAAGGTTGAGGTGGATTATGTATTCGTGCCCACGAGTTCTGGAGGGTTGTTCAGAGGAATTTATAAAGGATTTTTGGAATTGGAGGAGAGTGGAATAATAGACAAAATTCCAGAGATGGTTGCGGTGCAAGCCAAGGGTTGCTCACCAATATGCAGTTCCTATCCCTCTAATAGAATTGAGAGATTTAAAAATCCAATTACGATAGCGCATGCAATAGAGAATCCCTATCCTCCAAGCGGGAATGCTGTTCTAAGGATATTGAAAAATAATGGGTGGAAATGTATTACAGTTGAAGATGATGAGATAATAAAAGCCCAAAAACAGCTTGCCCACAATGGAATTTTTGTACAACCCGCCTCTGCCACAACCCTAGCAGCCTTTAAAAAATTAAATTTGAAAGATTCAAGAGTAGCTCTAATATTAACAGGTTCAGGGCTCAAAACGAAAAGTATAGAATATGATGGTGAGATATCATCCTGCAAAATTGAGAATTTGGAGAATTGTGAGGTGTTTAAATGAATCCTCAGGGCATAATTCAACTTCACGACGAGTATAGAAAAAGAGTGCTAAACATGCAAGCTTCAGAGAATTTCTTATCCTATAAGGTTCGTAAGGCTTTGGCATCTGATATGGCTTCTCGCTACAGTATGATTTTTGATCAAGAGGTACATGGCTCATTCGTGCATAATGCCTATGGAGGCACAAAGTATCAGGAGGAGATAAAAGAGTACGCTGAGAATAAGGCAAGGGAGATTTTTGGATTTAAATTTGCCAATGTGAAGCCTATATCTGGACATATTGCTGCTATGACTGTACTCATTTCTTTAACTGAGAAGGGAGATAAAATAATGGCCATACCTCCAGAACTTGGTGGCTATGATGGATACTCTCAGCCATACATGCCCGATATGTTCTCTCTTAAATTTGTGCCTCTTTCCCTAAAAAATATGCGTGAAATAGACGTGGAGAAGATAAGGAGAGAGAAGCCAAAATTAATAATTCTTGGCGCCAGTTACATTCTATTCCCTTACAATCTTGATGAAGTTTTGGAAGTAGCGGAAGAAATTGAAGCAAGAGTAGTTTATGATGCCTCCCATGTTATGGGCCTCCTTCCCGCTGGATTTCAAAAAGGCATTGGGAAATGCGATGCTGTTTACGGCTCTACACACAAATCTTTCCCGGGGCCACAGGGGGGAATAATATTCACAAATGATGAGAGCATAGCCGAAAAGATTGAGAGAAATTTGACTTGGCGTACTCAGGATAATTATCACACAAATAGGGTAGCCGCATTGGCTATGGCACTCTATGAATTCTCTCCAGTGGCAAAAGTATACGGAAAGAAGGTAGCCGAGAATTCTAAAACACTAGCTCAAGCACTTGAAGAAGATGGGCTTGGAATAAAATACTCGCCATATTATACGAATTCGCATCAAATTCTTGTGGATGAAAAATCATTAAAAGAGAAATTTTCTCTAACTCCTCCACAGATGGGCGAATTGCTGGAGGAGAATGGAATTATAGTTGATTCTGTGGGAAGAATTGGCACAGCTGAGCTTACTTGGAAAGGATACGGGCCTGAGGATATGAAGGAGATTGCAGGGCTAATTATAGCAGTACTGGAGGGGGAGAGTGTTAGAGATGAAATATCGCAGATGGTTGATAAATGGGATGGCAAGACGATAGGGGAGAAGCTATAAACCACAAATTTGTGGCATATTTTTTAAATATAAGCATTAGATACATCCCACTATGTTGCCCGTTGAAGAAGTTGCTCAAAAAATAGGAATTGAAAATCTTATTCATTATGGAAACTACAAGGCGAAGATTCCACTTGAGGAAATATGGAAGAGGGAGCGTAGGGGAAAGGTTATTCTAGTGACCGCTATAAATCCCACGCCATTTGGAGAGGGGAAGACCACTACTGCCATAGGCACAAGTATGGCCTTCTGGCACCTTGGAAAGAAGAGTATAGTTACACTTCGTGAACCCTCTTTGGGCCCTGTTTTTGGCATCAAGGGAGGAGGTACAGGTGGTGGAAAGAGCACCGTTGAGCCTAGCGATGAAATAAACTTGCATTTCACTGGAGATTTTCATGCAATCCAAGTTGCACATAATTTGCTTGCCTCTGTAATAAACAATGCTATGTATCATAATCTAGAACCATGCTTAGATAGAAAGAATATAAGATGGGGGCATGTGCTTGATTTGAATGCTAGAGAGTTAAGAAAGGTAGTAATTGGTCTTGGAGACAATGGTGGTGCAATAGCAGAAGATTATTTTGAGATCACATCTGCAAGCGAGATATCTGCAATAATTGCCATAGCCAAGGACTATGAGGATTTGAAGGAGAGATTATCCAACATCTTGGTTGGATTTAGAAACGATAAGACGCCCGTATTTGCCAAGGACTTCAAGGTTGTGGGAGCCATGGCAGCGGTGTTGAGAGATGCTCTCCTTCCAAATTTAGTTCAAACTTCAGAAGGTACCCCAGCTATCATCCATGCAGGGCCATTTGCAAATATAGCCCATGGGCATAATTCTATACTTGCTGATGAGATAGGAATGCGTTACGCGGATTATTTGGTCACAGAGGCAGGATTTGGCTCAGATTTGGGAGCTGAGAAATTTGTGAATATTGTATCTCGCATAGGCAATTTTGATATTAGCGGTGCAGTTCTCGTTGCTACAGTTAGAGCTCTTAAGTACCATGGTGGAGTAAAGAAGAAGCATCTTGCGGAGGAGAATGTGGAAGCACTGGAAAAGGGTGCAGAGAATCTTAGAAGGCATATTGAAATTGTTCGCAAATTGGGCTTTGAGCCTGTGGTTGCCATTAATCACTTCCCTGATGATACTGAGAGAGAGTTAAGCAAGTTGCAAGAGCTCGTAGAGGATATGAATGTAAAGTTTGCAGTTAGTGAGGTGTTTGCCAAGGGTGGAGAAGGAGGAGTTGAGATTGCCAAGTATCTAAAGGATATTGAACCAAGAAAGCCGAGATTTGTGTATAAGCTTGATGAGCCAATCAGGGAGAAGGTTGAAGCTATAGCTACGGAGATTTACGGGGCTGATGGAGTTGAATGGGAGCCCAATGCGAAGAAGGACCTTAAACTTATAAGCAACCTCGGCTTTGATGACTTCTTTGTATGCATGGCTAAAACTCAGTATTCTTTAAGTGATAATCCAAAGCTACTTGGTGCACCTGAGAAATTTGTTATTACAGTTAGAAGTTTGAAGATATCCTCGGGAGCAAAGTTTGTTGTTCCTCTTCTTGGAGATATATCAACAATGCCGGGATTACCTAGCAAGCCTGCAGCTGAGAGCATAGATTTGACAAAGGATGGTCAGATAGTTGGCCTCCGCTAATCCCTTTTTCTGCGAAAATATTATTACTTTATACGCAATACATGCAAGAGATGTATCGTTTTGGTCTTGCGGGAATACCTCTTTCGTGCAAAGGGCGCACACTCAAGGATGCTATAGAGGACACGCATAGGATGGGTTTGCATGCCATGGAGATTCAATTTCTGAGGGTAAATGTTCAAGAGAGAAGTGTTTATGACGAAGTGGGTTTAAAACCAAAAGAAATAGAAAAATCCATTATAGTGGATGTTTTACGTCCTGACGAGGAGGGTAATTATCAATCAGTAGGTATAGATGTTACTCTTGAGGAAGATGACATAGTTTTTGAGCTCTTTTGGAACCTGGCTAATAGTTATGTGGAATTGAGAAAGCTTGGTGAGTTGGCAAAAGAGTTGGATGTGCAGCTAAGTTTGCATACTCCATACTATATGGACCTTGTATCTAATGGGGAGCTAACTGAGAAGTCAATGGAGTATATAATCTGGGGAGGTCTGTTGGCAAATGAGATGGATGCGAAGTACGTTGTTAATCATGTGGGTCTATATGGAGATCTAAGTAAATCAGAAGCTATGAATAATGTTGTTGCCAATGTAAAGAAATTGAAAAATGAATACAAAAAATTGAAACTTAAACCAAAACTTGGATTTGAAGTATCTGGTAAGCAAGTTGTTTTTGGAAGCTTGAATGAAATCATAGAGCTATGTAAGAAAGTTAAGGGGGTTTTACCCATTGTGAATTTTGCACATATCCATGCGAGGACAAACGGCTCTCTTAAAGATGCTAATAAATTTGAGGAAGTATTTGAAAAGATCTCTCCATTTTGGAAAGATGAATATTATGTGCATTTTGCAGGAGTGCTTTATGAGAATGGAAACGAAACCATGATAGCTCCGATAAAGAAGGGTGATTTGAAATTTGAGACTCTTGCAAATGTTATTTTGAAGAATGAGTACAATATTACGATAATATCCTCCTCACCCCTTTTAGAGCATGACGCTGCGTATATGCGTGTTATAATGGAAAGAGTTCTTGCAAGGAAATTGTCTAAGAAGTGATGGACATGTTCAAAGATTCTTATAAATACATCCTTGAGAGCATAGAAAAATCATTGAGCTCCATAGATATTTCCTTGGTAAATAAGGGATTGGATATGATAACAAAGGCAAGACAGATATTTGTTTATGGCTCTGGCAGGAGTGGACTAGTTGGAAAATTTTTTGCTATGCGCCTTGTTCAATTAGGATTAGTTGCATATTTCATAGGAGAGACAATAACTCCAGTGGTTAATAAGGGAGATTTAGTAGTGTTAATCTCAAATACAGGTAAAACTCAATCTACACTTCTTGTGGAAAGCATAGTTAAGAGGGTTGGTGCTAAAGTTATAGCGGTTACATCCTCTGCAAACTCACCATTAGCAAAGTATGCTGATTTAACATTTATTATAAAATACGAGAAGAAAAGGGGTGAACTAGCTCCCTTAGGTACACTTTTTGAAGATGCCGCGGTGGTTTTTCTTGATTCTATAATTTCATCTTTAATGAATAAACTTGGACAAACCGAGGAGGATATGAGGAGGCGTCATGCTATATGGGTTTAGAGATAACAATTGAGACTGAGATAAATCCAACGGAGGATGTAAAAAAAATAAAAAAAGCCATTTTGAGCATTTTTCCCGATGCAAAATTTGAGATCCTAGCTGGGGAGATTATTGCAAGGTCAAATAGCTTAGAGAATTTTGGAAAGATATTAAAGGAGGAAAGAATAAGGGATGCAGCCAGAAGCGTGCTCCTTGGAAATTTGTACGATGATGAGATAGCGTTTTCTATTAACAAGCAAGTGGCTACTATGGGAAAGATAAGTTTCTCTGTGGGCAATGTGCCCCTAGGTGATATAAAAATAATAATTAGAGGAGAAAATTTAAAAGAATTGATAGATATTATTGCCCCAGATACTAGAAAGTTCAAATGAGCTCTTTTTTGTCATCATCCTCTCCAATCTTTATTATGGTTCCGCATTTGATGCATCTCACCGTATTTTTATCAACATATTGAAATACAGTTCCTCCACAATTTGGACACACTAGATTTGTCCAAGATGTTGGCTGATACTTTTTCTCTTCTTTTTTTATCTCTTTTTTCTTATTTCCGCTTAGATAATTTATCACCCTAATGGAATAGGATATGAAAAACAAGGATCCAGCAACGGCTAGAAGAATCATTAGTAAGCCGAAAAGAAATTGATACTCTCTATGCATTGCCATAGGTATGCTTATAAAATCTGTGAGAAAATGAAGGAGTATAGATGCATATATGCCGTACCTTATATATAAATATCCAAGTATCAATCCTCCCACAAAGGTGGGCACGGCCTTCCATAGGTTCCAAGCTGGTACATGTGCAGCTGCGAATATTGCTGCTGATATAACAATAAATACAGTTTCCACAGGGGTTATTTTTTCATATCCACCAAATATCCTAATAGGGGATATTTTTTCTCCCCTTATAAGATAAATTAGGAATACAGGTACTCCAAGAAATACTGTTCTAACAATTAATTCCTCGTATACAGATGCATGTAAAAAGCTAAGCATCTGAGCCCATACAGGCATCTCTTCCAACCCTGGAGGTGTATAAGGTATGTAGCCGGCAAGGTACATAATATACACAACAAGTAGGCTAAAGAATATGTTTAGGGTGTATAACTCACTTAACTCCTGAAATGAATTTTTTCTATACGCAAAGGGTTTATTGAAGAAATCTTTGAAATAGGGAATAATACCGTAAAAAGCCATAAGTATCCCGGATGTTGAAACAGCGATAGCTAGGAATATGTACCATCCATAGGCAACTATCCCTTTAAGGAATGTTACAAGAATTGGAAATGGAATTACTATGTAGATTGGAATAAGAAATTTTGGATCGTTGATATAAGGGGCAATGTAAACTATGCTATAAGCCATATACCCAAATATTATGGATAGGATTATTATGATGAAAATTGTGGTTATAAAGGATGTTAATTCTTTTATGGAGTGAAGCACAGAGGCCATGCGGAGTGAAAGTTATAAACCCATATAGATTTTGCTATTAATTTTGTTTCTTAATAGATACTCATGAGAAAAGGTATTTAAAATCAAATCAAATTATCAATAATTGTTCTCAAAAGTGAGAACATATATCTAAGCTATCACCTGCGGGCACAGGGCTCTCTCAGGAGAGTTGAAGATGAAGAAGATATACAAAAGGGAAAAAGGCGAAATGGGCGTTGGCACGCTAATAATATTCATCGCAATGATCATAGTTGCAGCCGTTGCAGCTACTGTACTAATTCAAACAGCGTACCAGTTACAGCAGCAGGCAGAGGAGACAGGGAACATAGCAACACAAGATGTTGCCACGGGATTCAAAGTAATAACAATTCAGGGCATTAGAAATGATATAATTTATGAAAATGAATCTTTGGGCAATATAAGTGTTAATAGTAGTAGATTCATAGGAAACTTGACTCATGTACCAGTTAATCCAAATAGTGTAATAGTAACTAATGGAACGTTTAAGCTCAAGGATGATGGTACAGGAAACCTTGTGCCTGTAAGTGGTTACAACAATACAAATGTTACAGGAACCATTGACTACAATACGGGAGAAATAACGCTGCACTTCCCTAATGCTACAGTAAGCTCCAAGGTAAATGTAACATATGGCTCAGGATACAGTGCAATAATCGATTACCTTGAAATAAAAGTTGGCTTGATGGCAGGAAGTCCTCCTATATCACTATTCAGTGTGCTTGTAGAGATAACTGATGGATACACCGATGCTACTCTTACCTATAATCCAAATGCGCATAGCTTCAGTGATTTGAAAAATAACACATTTGGCGTAGCAATTGCAAGGGATATGCCTCCATGCAACTGGGAAAGAGACAGGGTAATTACATCTGGTGATATAATAAAGATATTCATAAACGCATCAGCTATAGGACTGTATTTACAGCCGCAGAGTTCAGTGATGATAAAGCTCATACCAAAGCATGGTGTGCCCAATCTGGTTGAATTTGAGACACCATCCACCTATACTACTAAGTACATAAACCTCTGGTAAGGGGTGAAAATGATACTAGAAATGGTAGGTGATGACCCAAAGAAGCACATAATCGCTATGAGATGGTTGGGCTATATGCTTCAGTTCGTTGATCATCAGGGACTAGCCAAGATATTGGATTACTATGAAAGAATAGGGTGGATAAGCAGTGAGGCCAAGGAAGAATTAAGAGAAATAGCAGAAGGTATAAATTCAACTGGGAAGGGAGAATGGAAGCTACCATTCAGGGTACATCTAACATCTCTCCTATTCATTGCAGAGATAGCAGATATACCAATTGAAAAGGAGGTAGCAGGTATAGAAACTTATGTGGAAGAGTGGATAAATCATCCAGAACAGACATTGTCAATCTAATATTTCTATTACATCTAGCCATAATACCTCTACTTTTTTACCAAGTTTTTCTGCCAAGCTTGGAGTTGTTCTACCATTATCCCCATGCATAAGCTCTTTTATGTATGTTCCACTCTGTGCTAAAACTTCAACGACCCAATCATCCTCATTTTTTCCAATTAACTTTACCTCATAAACCTCTTTTCTACGAACTTTATCTGCTCTTCTGTGTTTGACTCTTGTTGGTGTCCTTTGTGAGATTTTGCCAATTAGAGAGTTTAATGCATTCTTTAATTCATCCTCAGATGCATCAACTTTTATTCCTACTCTGTACCTCTTCTTTGGCTCGACGGATTTTATCTTTGGAATTTCCTCTTTGGATGCAAATCTTAAATTCAGGACCTCTACCTTTCCCGATGAGTTTATTTTTTTTGCAATTTCATCCAAATTAATTTTCCTTCTTTTAGGCATTTTTATCTCCAGTATGAATGGCCTGCCATTTCCTAACATTAGGGCATCTATATCCTCCCTGCCCATTCCATGGAGTGCATGCCCTTCCCCCTTTGTAACTTCCATAACTGGTTGGGCTATTATCTCCTCTACACTCTCTTTGTACTTCCCAGAAGGCCATTTTGTTTGAGGAATCCCCCTTATAAGTTTTCTGTACCTTCCATAAATTAGCAGGGGCTTAATTTCAATTTTAAAATCATCATACTCAGTATCCACAATTACAGTGACATCTGGATTCTTTATCGTTGCCTCTTTTCCAGTTGTATACATAACTTTCTTTCCTAGCTCTCTATTAAATTCCCTATTTATCAGTTCGCCAAAATTACCAAATTCCTCCTGCAAATTTCTCTCCTTATTCATAACTTCTTGGGAAAATTTTGAACCGATCATAAATGTGTCATATTCTATATCTTTTAGCATATTTGCTATGTATTTTGCATAATCATCTAATCTTGAAAATATGCCATTGCAAAGCTCACAACTTTTGGTATATAGGGATTCTAAATCTACATTGTTTTCCATGGCATAGATTATTCTTATTGCTTTACCCCTTTCATCGTTGCTAAGACCATGGCCTAGCATAGCGTATAATCTTCCAAGACAATGATTGCATAGTGGCAGCTTTGCACTTTCAATCTTTATTTTCTCCATAGGGCACCAATAACCGTAAAGAATAAATTAGTTTTTCTCAATATCATCATGCCCGGGAAACCGGTGGGCTTGAGAAATGAGAGTCCATCGCTCCCACCGGGCTATAGCCCAAAGTATTGGGCTATCCCATCAAGAATGTACTGCACAGCAAAAGCTGCCACTAAGAGACCCATGACACGGGTAAAAGCTCTAGAACCCTTCTCACCCATAATCTTAGATATTAAGTTTGAGCCAAGGAAAATTAACGCAGTTAAAATTATTATACTAACAATTGAAATTACTATTGATGCCCACTCCGAAGGATATCTGCCCATAAGTATAATCACGAGGGAAATTGCACCGGGACCTGCAAGCATAGGAGTGCCTAAGGGTACTATGCCTATATCTCCAGTTTCTTCACGTAATGCAGCTTTATTCTTTGTACTTCTAGGCTTATCTCCCTCTTTGACCATTTCCAAGCTAACGAGAAGCATTAAAAGACCGCCTGCAATCATAAGTGCTGCTATTGATATACCCATGAAATCTAAAATATAGATACCTAAAAATGCGAAGAATATTAGAAGAACCACGGCTGTTAGAGACGCCTCTTTTACTATCTTCCTCTTTTGTGCCTTGCTTAGGCCCGTTGTTAGAGACATATAGAGTGGAAGAGCAGCGAATGGGTCTATAACTGCAAAGAGTGGAATGAATATATGTAGAAAGGTGTCAACATCCATCTTTTTCCCCTAAGAAGAAAGTTCTTTAGATAGAGTTTCAAGCTTGCCCATTATCATATAAACCATCGTTCTCCCATGCACCGGGATATTGGGGTCATTTGCAATTTCATCCAGAGCAAATATTGCACTGGCAATGCGCACATCTAAAGCTTGATCTTTCTTTGTAAGAATATCCTTGGCATTTGATATGCCTTTTCTTATATTTCTCGGCAAGGATGTATCCTCGCTGAGTTCTTCCATCATACCAACTATCTCTTGGTAAAGTTTATCTTTATCAGACATTCTAATCACCTCATTCAAATTTTATTCCTCTCTCTTTGTAGGTATTAACAACCATCATTGTCTCAGTTTTTGATACTCCATCAATCTTTGAGAGCTTGTTTATTATAAAATCTTTAAGTTCTTCGTAGGAGGGAAATTTAACCTTTACAATTATATCATACTCTCCAGTAACGAGGAATACATCTTCCACATTGGGAAATTCCCTGGCTTCCTTTGCAAAATTATCAATAGCCTTAGTATCAACCTGCACGCCTATTAGAGCAGTAACAATTTGATTATTGTAATAAGCATTCATTATTGAGTCATCTTCCATGGAAATCACCTTGTTGTAAATTCCGTTCATCTATTTTATATTTTCTGAGAACCTAAAAAACGCAGCACACATCTTTGCGAATAACCACAATATTTCTCTCTCTCATCATTTGCATAGCCCTCAATGAGGGAATAACCATTCCCTTGCAGTTTTTTTCAACACAAATTTCCTCAATCTCATAAAAGTCTCGAGGTCTCATACATCCAAGCACGATTTTTTTAGGAGGAATGGTGGATAGGGCATAATCAAAGAATTTTAAAATTTCTTTGCGATTTAATTTAATATTCTCCATTGGAGTTCCCTTTGTGGGGATTAAAACAATTAACACGAGATTGCTAAATCTTTTCAGTTCTCTTATTTTTTGCAGGGCATCATACTCCCCCCTTATTTCCCCCAAATCCAAGCCAGCAATTATGTGGGGGGAGTAATTTAGGGAGGAGGAATCCAAAAGGTCAAGGGCATGGAAATAATCCTCTCTAGTTTTATTTATTCCAATAACTCTCTTTATAGTTTCAGTTGAGCCAATAACATCAAATGAAATATGATGTGGGCTCATATCTTCAAGGTATTCAATATCCTTCTCATCAATTATTCCTGTATGCACATTTACAATTAGCGAAGTATTCTCTACAATCCATTTAACTGCAGAAGCGAATTTTTTTAAGGGCACTTTTCCCTCCTTTGTTGATCCCCCGCTGAGCAAGAATCCCTTTATTTTTCCCTCATTTTTCTTTGCAAAATCAATCAATTTTTCTGGGGTAGTTATAGGGAGCATACCTTTTAGGTAGTATCCATTGCAGTGCTTGCACTTTAAAGCGCAGAATTCGCCCGTGATGGATATGGATGGGAATGAGCTCCCAGGGTAATATATGAACATTGAGCCCAAGAATGTTTTACCATTAATAATTCTTTGCGAAAAGGGAAGTAATATGCTCCTCAAGAGAAGGGGGTTATATTGGAAATTTATAGGCTAACCGAATGCATTTAGATGCAAATTTCTATTTTTTCCAAAAAATATTTATCGTATAACCTCATAATTGGAATTAATGGGTAGAAGGTATAGAGTTTCAGAGGCCACATACGTTGATAGGATCTATGTCCCTTATGTCCTCATTCCTCTGTGGCAGATTAAATTGAAAGAAAGATACGGCATTGAAGTTGACAGGGATATTGTGCGCATTCTTGTAGAAGCAAGGTACAGCCGCTCTACATGGAAATGGCATAGAGCCATAAAGAGGGTCTCAGAGGAGCTAAAGAAGAGAGGAATATCGGCGGCACATGCATCCCAGTTAGCCCATAAGCTAGTTAATGCAGTGGCAGGGCCATGAAGAAGAAAAAGTTAGAAATGATGCTACAAGGCGTGGAGAATTACAGAAATCCTAAAGCCTCTTTGGAGCAATACTTAACCCCTGCCACCATTGCCTCAGACATTTTATTCTTTGCGTATTCATTGGGTGATATTGAAGATAAAATTTTGGCAGATTTTGGAGCTGGTACAGGAATATTTACCATAGGTTCTTGCATCTTAGGTGCTCGCAAGATTTTTTCTGTGGAAATAGATCCAGAGGCAATTATGGTTTTAAGGAAAAATTTGGAGAAGTACAAATGCTCTGCGAAAATAATGAATATGCGTGTTGAAGAATTTAATTTCGCTATAGATACTGTTGTGCAGAACCCTCCATTTGGAGCTCAGAATAAACACGCAGATATGCCATTTTTGGAAAAGGCAATGCAAGTTGCCAATGTGATTTACACTCTTCACAATGCAAATACAGCCGGATTTATAGAGGAAAAAATTTTGAAAATGGAGGGTGAAATAACTCATAAAAAATTTTACGATTTTCCCATACCTTATATGTACAAATTTCATAGGAAAGAGGAGGTAAAAAGGAGAGTGGTGCTTTATAGAATTGTGCGTAGGAGATTTTAAATATTGGGATTAACTATGGGAGAGTATGGATGGTATTGAGGAACCAAAGGGGCCTAGAGCCGAAGATGTGGCTAAACTTGAGAACGAGGTAAAAGCTTTGCGCAGAGAGGTTAGCGAGATGAAGGAACTAATCCGCAGCTTGCTTCAAGTTCTAATGGAAAATAGTGAAGATGACGATGAAGATATGTATGGTTACACCTAAAAAAATTTATATTTTGTTGATAATGTGGTATGAGGTGATTGAGAATGACACTACCGTTAAAAATGCTTGAGGATTTTCTGAATAAGAGGATATCTCTCCTCTTAAAGGATAATCGTGTTCTGGAGGGGAAACTAGTTGGCTACGATGATTATATGAACATGGTGCTTATAGACACAGAGGAGAAAACAGAAGAGATGACTAGGAGATTGGGTACGGTGATATTGAGAGGCAATAATGTAGTTCGTATGGCTCTCATAGGATAAGAATGTCAGAAAAAGTAGAAGTAATATGTCCCCAGTGCGGGGGAGTAATTGACGAGAAAACTCTCACTTGTAAATCTTGTGGTAAGAAATACTCACGAGAAGAGTATGAAGCACTAAAGAACGAAATTCTTCTTAAAAAATGGTTGTTGGGTGATGATTTTAAGCTTATGGATGAAGATAGGGATATTTTAGATCAGTGGTTGAAGGGAGATGAAGAGGCTCTTTTTGGTTTTATGGAAAAGAAGGGTGCAACAGAGGAAGAAGTTGAAGAAATAAGGGAGAAGGTTGAAGAAGCCAAGAAAAATATTCCTGGGAATGTGGATGTTGATCAGCTTATAGAGGAGAACTTGAAGTTAAAGACACTTTTAGATGTTGAGTTCTCAAAGAGGGAGGAATTGGAAAAGGAAATTGAAACTTTGAGGAAAGAAATAGAATCCTTAAAGGAAGAGCTAACAAAGCCCTTGCCCGAGGATATAAAAGAATTGAAGAAGAAAGAGATAAAATTGAGGGAAGAATTGATAAGGTTAGAGGCAGAGAAACGTAGGAAATTGTTAGAGTTAGAATCTCAAAATATGGCAAATTTATCGGATAAAGAGCTTGAGGAGCTAAAAGAGGCAATAAAAGATGGTAATGTAAAGGCCCTAACTGAGAAGATCACCGAGCTCACGAAGGAGCTTGAAAGAAAGAACAAGGAGCTTGAAGAACTAAAAAATGAAATAAAGATAAAGGAGGATGAAATGAACAAGCTCCAAGAGATGCTCAAATACAAGGAGGATGAGCTAATTCGTAGGGAGGAGGACCTGCTCTATAGAGAGAAAAAAATTGAGGCACAAATCAAGCAGTTACAGATGATAAAACAAGAGATAGGAAATATGGACGAAATTATACTCAAGAGAAGGTTGGAAGAGTTGCAGGATGAAATAAAGAGAAAAGAAGAAGAGCTTCGTGCTAAGGAGAATTATCTTAGGATGAAAGAGAAGGAGATAAATGCAAAGTTAAAGGGACTTGCTGAGCAAGAAGTTGAGCTTGCAGCAGAAGAGGTAAAGATTGAAATAAAAGAGAGAAAAGTTCATACTGGCACAAAAAGATTGGATGATTTATTGTATGGTGGATTTCCGATTGGCTCAAACATTCTAATTTACGGTCCACCTTATAGCAATAAGGAAGTTTTAGTTTATTCTTTCATAGCAGAAGGTCTGCGAAAGGGAGTTCCTGCAATCTGGATTCTTACGGATATAACTGTGGATAGCTTGCGTGAAGAGATGATTTATGTTCTTCCCACATACGAGCAATATGAAAAAATGGGCTTAGTTTATTATGTGGACGCTTACTCTAGAAGTATAGGAGATACATCCCAGATTGAGGGGGTAATATACTTAGATTCTCAAAATGATGTTGATGGCATAGCTAAGGCTGTTGATTCCATAATAGCCAAGATCAAGGATAAGAGCAAGTATTACAGACTTGCATTTCGTAGTTTATCCACAATTATGGCTTACTTGGACTCTCAAGCTTTGCTTAGGTTCTTGCAGCCATTTACCACGAAGAGAAAGAGGGATAATGCAGTATCATTGTATCTTGTAGAAAAGGGGCTTCATAGCGAGAATGAGATACAGATGGTTGGTTATACAATGGATGGAATGATAGAATTCAAGATAGAGGCACACAAGATATTTTTGACTGTGCATGGAATTACAGAGGTGCAGAGCAGGAATTGGATTGAGGTAACTGCAAGCAAGAGCGGTATAACTCTTGGCTCATTTACCCTAGGGCATATAAGATGAGTGATTCCCATGATTGTTCTTGGGATTGAAGGCACAGCCCATACAGTGGGTGTGGGAATTGTTACCGAAAAAGAAGTTCTAGCGAATGTATCTCATATGTACAGACCTCCCGAAGGAGGCATACATCCAAGGGAGGCAGCTAATCATCATGTTCAATACCTTCCCAAGCTTTTGAAGGAAGCTTTTAGAATTGCAAATATAAAGCCAGAGGAGCTTGATGGCATATCTTTCTCTCAAGGTCCCGGATTGGGTCCATGCTTGAGAACCGTGGCCACAGCTGCGAGAGTTTTGAGTTTGAAGCTCAATATACCAATAGTTGGGGTAAATCATTGCATTGCTCACCTTGAGATTGGAAGGTTCTCTACAGGAGCGGAGGACCCTGTTATGCTCTATGTCTCTGGCGGAAATACGCAAATCATATCCTACGCGTCTGGCCGTTATAGGGTGTTTGGAGAGACATTGGACATAGGTGTTGGAAACATGCTTGACAAGCTTGCAAGGGAAATGGGTATACCTTTTCCAGGAGGGCCAAGAATTGAAAAATTGGCACTTGAGGGAAAGAAGTACATTCCTTTGCCATATTCCATCAAGGGAATGGATATGGCATTTTCTGGTATTTTAACAGCAGCCATAAATAAGTTGAAGGATGAGCGCAAGGAAGATATTGCATATAGCGTGCAAGAAACCGTTTTTGCAATGCTTGTAGAAGCAACGGAGAGAGCATTAACCCATCTTCGCAAGGATGAGATTCTATTAGCTGGAGGAGTGGCTAGAAACAGGCGTTTGCAGGAGATGCTAAGAGTGATGGCTGAGGAAAGGGGAGCTAAGTTTTTTGTCCCTCCTGCAGATTTATGCGTTGATAATGGAGCCATGATTGCCTATTTAGGATTGTTATTCTTAAAAAATGGTAAAAAAATGAAGATTGAGGATACGCAAGTGATTCAAAAATTTAGAACTGATGCCGTAGACATTCCTTGGGAAGTGAAGAGGCATAGAAGGGAGTATAAAGAAGCACCAGGAGCTGAAGCAATAATAAAAGAAGATGAGTTTTTTGGAAGAAAAGTTGTGAGAAAAATACGCATCTCCAAGGGTTACAGGATAAAAGAATTGGATGAGAGGATTAGGAAGCATAGAACGAGGAAAGAAGCCAGATTGATTCACGAGTTAAAATTGCACAAAGTTAGGACTCCAATAATTTATGATTTGGATGACTATGAAATAATTATGGAAAAAATTGAGGGTCAAACTCTTGCGGATGTTTTAAATTCTATGTCTCCAAGTGAGGTTGCTAAAATTCTTGAAAAAATTGCCGAGATGGCTGCGAAGATTCATAGAGCTGGATACTCTCACGGAGATTTTACAACGGGGAATATGATATTAAGCGATGAAGGTATTGTGCTAATAGATTGGAGTATGGCCGAGAAGGATGCGAGTATTGAGGATATGGCCGTTGATTTGGAGATGTTTGAAGAGACATTTATGGCTGCCCATTTCAAGCATGCTTCCTTATATCCTATATTTTTGAAAAAATACAGAGAGCTTATGGGTGATGAAATATTGAAGCAGGTGGAAGAGATAAAAGGGAGGCGTAGATATGTTTAAAATAATAACTCATAACAAGAATAAATTTGAAGAAATGAGAAAAGTCTTGCCAGATTTGGAAATGGTAAGTATGGAGTACCCAGAAATTCAAGCAAACTCGCTAGAAGAAGTTGTAGATTTTGCCTTGGATTACCTTGCGGTGAGAATTGAAGGAAATTTCATCATAGATGATTCTGGCTTATTCATTTCCTCCCTGAATAATTTTCCAGGGGTTTATTCTGCCTATGTCTTTGATACCATTGGAAACCAAGGAATTTTGAAGCTTATGGAAGGAATAGAGGATAGGAGAGCAATATTCAAAACTGTTATTGGGGTAAGGGTAGATGGGCAAAATTTCAAGTTTGTGGGCTTATGCCATGGTTATATTGCAAAAGAGCCCAGAGGAACAAATGGGTTTGGATATGACCCTATATTTGTACCAGAAGGAGAGAATAGAACTTTCTCTGAGATGAGCACCGAGGAGAAAAATAAAGTATCGCATAGGGGGAAGGCCATAAGAAAAGTTTCATCCTTCTTGCAGAGATTTGGATTTGTTTGAGGCACATTGCACACATAGACCCAAGGATGGCACATAGTGCTCATCACAAACAGGCCTACCGCATAATTTACATATATGCGTTGCTGGCTTTCCACATATGTAGCATGTGCCCACAATCATAGCTTTCCCTTCTTTTTTAAGTATTCTATGTAAAATTCAGGGTAAGTTTCATACTCCAATGGGTCCTCGTATCCCGCTTCCATAAATCCCTTCAAACGCAAGAGGCAAGAATCGCATTTTCCACATGCCTTCTTCCCTCCCTTATAGCAGGACCATGTAAGCTCGTATGGCACTCCTAATTCCATACCTTTCTTTATTATTTCCGCCTTGGTCATATGGATTATTGGTGCTATTATTTTTATGGGCTTTCCCTCAACTCCTCTCTTTGTTCCTAGATTCGCCATACGCTCAAATGCCTCCACATACTCAGGCCTGCAATCTGGATACCCAGAATAAT
>WAKY01000166.1 GCA_015523135.1 Candidatus Aciduliprofundum sp. | reverse complement strand
GTAATTGAATGGATAGAATGATGCAGTGTGAAGTACCCTATCCACCTTAATAACATTCATCTCAAAATCGTACTCACACTTTATATTGCTTCCCTTTGGCACCTCTATGAACACATAAACATCCTCTGGAGGATTTATACCTGCTTTCATAGAGTTGTATTAAATTATCCTATTTTATTATTTGCTATTTACTAAAATTCCCAATAGTTTTTATACAAACAAAACTTATTTAAACTCACAACATATTTACTAAACTAGGCATTTCCATGAAAAAGGATCTAACTAAAATTGAAAAAGAAATTATGCGTGGGTTAAACAAAGTATTTGATTTAGTTGTAATAGTAGTTAGTATAATAACTATGGTCTATGTGGTTTATCTTGTCATTCTCCTTTCAGAAAGCCTCTTCACTGGACTTGATGCAGAAGATGTACTCCAGAAGATCGTAGTTATATTGATTTTTTTAGAGATTTTTGAGATTCTTTTAATGTATCTAACAAATCATCATGTATACATAAAAAATGTAGTAGAAATAGGCGTACTTGCATTAGTTAGAGAGCTTTTAGTAACTTTAAATATAGAAACACTTGGATGGGAAAATATGATAGCAATAGCAGCATTAATACTAGTTATGGGAATAATATATGTACTAGAAATGAAAAGAGTAAACGCTCATACTGAATTCTTAATTGAGCATGGAATAAAAACAAAAAAAGAAGAATAGTATTTATATAATATTTAATATTTTTATTTTAATCACTCATTTAAACTAACTCACATCTCCATCTCAACTTCTTTTCTTGCCTTGCCCATTTCAACCTTCTCCTCTCCTCCATCTTCTTGAACACTCCATCCCTTTTCAATCTCAGCACTAAAAGCACGGCCTTATCCCTCTTCCTTAGCTTACCTTCTTTCTCCAATTCCTCAAGCCATTTTAGCGTGCTCTCTTCCCACTCGTTTAGATTTTTATCTGACCTCTCGATCTCGTTCTCTATTTTTCTTATAAAAACTTGGAGCACATCCCCACATCTTCCATTATCTGCCAGAAAGGAAAGTATGTCCAAAAACATCAGCCTTATTATTGGCTCATCATCGCTTTCCACTATGTCTATAAAATCTCCAAGGTCATCATCACTTATAACCGCAATTCCATTCTTAACCAGCATAGACAGATATTCCAGTGCACTTTCTCTCACCATCTTGGATTCCCCGCTCTCTTCTGCAATTCTTATGAGTTCCCTTACATCATCCTCCGTGATAACATCCAATTTGTAGTTCTTGGCTGCCAAAAGGGACAGAATGCCTAGAGAATCTTCCCTTATATTATTCTCCTCTTCCTCGTTTTTGGCAATTTCTATTAGTTCCCTAACATCGCCATCTTCTAAAACCGCATGTTTGCCATTATTTAACAGAATGCGCAGTAAGATGAAAACAAGTCCCCTCATCAAAGTGTCTTCCTCCCCGTTCTTTGCTATATCCAAAAGCTCTCTCATTTTATCCTCCGTGACCATTTCCCACCAGTTTTCTTTATTATTTATATTCTTCTTGAGCAAATTCCAACCAGCATCTCTCCTTACCTCCACATCTTCATCCTCATTGGTTAAAACATCCAGAAGCTCTTTTACCTCCTCATTCCCGCTTTCTTCCATACCTTTCACCAAATACTCTCATCAAAGCATATTATAAATAAGTTGATAAGTAAAAACAGCCACTGATTTTTTATTTAAAAAATAGGAGGGGTATCATCGTGATTTGGCGAAATTTTTGATTTGAGAGCGTTTTTCACCCTTAGAGGTATAATTACATTCCCTCACCTTAGAAACGCCAATATCGAACAAAATATCCTTCAAAGAGGACAAAATAGGGGTGTTTTTGAGAACGCTTGGATTACAGTTATTATGCTAAATTTATTGAACTCAGCTATTACTTCTTCCAAGAGCATTTCAACCAATTTGTTCTATACAACTGAGACATATTTAATATTTTTGTCTTACTTAAATAGGAAATTTTTATCTATAACTTTCTACCATTGGTGAGTTAATGCATTCTCCTTCTATGAGCAATTACTTAGTAGTTTTAATCATCTAAAATTTCTAAAACATCTTCAAGCTTTACATACTGCCCCCTCTTTATTTCTTCTCTACTCTTTTTTATTATTTTTAGCTCATCCTCACTTGGCTCTTCCTCCTATAGCTTCTTGTATAATCTCTCTATCCCTGCCTACATCATCCATATTTACATATCTCTTGCTTATATTTTAAAGATTTCTTACGAGATAGCAAGAAGAACAATTTACAAAATCAAGAGATCATCAGTTGGTATATACGCTAGGGATATGTCCTTACCACCTTTTTTCTCTGCTTCCATATATACTTCTTCAGGATCTTCCCCACTGGCCACAACCTTACCATCCACTATCGCAATCCATTTCCCAGCGTATTCGCTCAGATCCGCATTTATGTAGAATTCGTAGTTCTTGTCCTTGATCTCCTCGCTCATTGTTTATACATCCCTCCCACTCTATTTTAAACTTTTCTATTTGTCATTTCCTCGTTGTATATACTTTTCTCTTAAGGACTTTAAAGGCCTAATCTTCAATTTCTACAGACAACTTTTTTCCACCCTTAGCAAAGCTTACATAGCATAATACCATTAGTATGATACCGTGAGTATCATAATTAAATGAGGAGTTAGAAAATTTTTAACTCTCTTCCAGCTACCTACTGGAATTGTCCAAAATCTGAATTTGCCTCACAGGTTTAATTTCTCAAAAGCTTCTCTATATCTTCAAGGCTGTATGCATAAGCAGTAGGGGGCTTTGTAGAGAAGGACCTTGCAAATATGGCGTATTCTATCTTTCCTTTCCAGCCTATGCCTCTGGCCTTATCTTTCAATTCTTTTAGGATTCTTGTACCATCTACGCTATCCCTCCACTTGCACTCCCCCACCAAAAGAGTATCCTCTCTTACTCCAACAATGTCTATTTCCGTGCCCTTGTGCCACCATCTTGTAAATTCTCCATATTCCCTCAGCTCTGGAAATATACCCAATTTTAATAAATGCATTATAAGCTTCTCAAACTTATGCCCAAAATACTGATTTTTCTCTCTTTTGAATATTGAG
The DNA here is from genome assembly GCA_015523135.1 of Candidatus Aciduliprofundum sp. GTDB lineage: Archaea > Thermoplasmatota > Thermoplasmata > Thermoplasmatales > Aciduliprofundaceae > Aciduliprofundum. Next base: position 6,568 of record WAKY01000166.1, on the reverse strand, counting down.
AGCACTTTCTCAACATCTCCCATCTCCAGAGCCCCACGATGAGGATAAGCATACCTGAACCAGAAATCCATAAAAGGATCAGAGAGCTCGTATATGCTTCCTCTCTTCTTCCCAAATGGAATTATTTGCTCTACAAGCCCAGTTTCTTTTAGCGTGTCAAGGTACTTGCTTATGTTGCTTTTATCCATACCCGTTGCAGAGCACAGCTTTCCAATTGTGCGATACCCTAGAGATATGTATTTCAAGATCAAGCGATATATGCGAGATTCTCTGAATTCTTCCTGGAGAAGTATGAGAGGCTCATCATAGAGGCCTATACCCTTTGTAAGCACAGATTCCCGGATATTTTCCTCCAACGATTTGGATGCATCGTAGAATTTCAGGTAATACGGAATGTTGCCAAACACGAAGAATACTTCAGCTGCCTGCTCTATATTTCCGAAGATTTTGTATATAGTTTTGAAATCAAATGGTTGGAGTTTCCACACATTCACATTTCTCCCGTATAGAGGGCTACGATATCCCAAAACATCGTTCTCCATCATTGAGAGAGACGAGCCACTCAAGATTAGCATTACATTCTTATCTGCTAAAATTTCATCCACGATTTTCTGGAAAACAGAGAGAAGACCCCTACTTATCTCAAGAAGGTACGGGAACTCATCAAGAACCATCACAAACTTCTCATCTCCAAATTCCACATATCTGAAAAGATCATAGAAATTGTCCACATCCAGTTTCTTGTAATACTCCCTTCCCATAGAATCTGCGAGGCACTCTTTTACATACTTTATATTCTCCCTCACGCTCTCATTTGTTAGCAGAACATAGCAACCTTTCTTCCCCTTTAAAAATTCTTTGATTAACGCAGTTTTTCCTACGCGCCTCCTCCCATAAATCACTACGAGGGAAAATCCCTTCTTTTCGTAGATCTTCCTAAGATATTCAAGTTCTCTTTCCCTATCTACAAATTGTGGTATCACAATTAGTATAATCTTTTTACCATATTTAATTCTATCGGAAATTTTAGTAACTTTGTGCTATGATTTTTCTATTTCTTTCTACTTAGATATACTGCAACTATCAAAGCTGTAATTATCACTAGGGCTATCACAATGCTCCACCAATAGTCCAAAAGGGAGCTTAGAAGAAAGTTGGATATCACAAAGAACACGCATAGAACCGATTCTCCTCGCAATTCAACGCAATTCTGGGGAGTTCCCTTATAAATATTTATTATTTATAGCAAGATAAGCGAGCTCCACCAAAACGGATTGATGTGCAAAGAGAAGTAGAACAGAACAAAGAATTTTCAATGCCCAACAAGTGTATTTTTGAGAAGCAAGACTCCGCTAAACAGCGGAGAAATTGAAAGAAGAGTTAGTAAAACAAATAATCTCCAGAATTCCACTGAAAACTGGGCAAATTTTCCACTTCAAAAATGCAAATTGCAAAGAGAATGTGTTCTACACGAAGAAATTTGAATTCTGCCACCATGGACAATTTTATATAGAGGTTTCAAAGAGAGAAAAAGAGGTGATAAAAATGGTAGGAAGTATGCCAGAGATACGGGTAAAGGTAAGCAGTGAGTTAAAGAAGGATATAGAGTCCATAGCCAGAATGAAAGGCAAGAATTTGTCGTCCATAGTGAGAGAAGCTCTAAAGCTCTATGTCCAAGAGAAGTATTACAGGAAAACAAAGGAGATTCTCAACATAGAGGACAGAGTAGGAATGGCAGTGGCAACGGAGCTTTATCCAGAGCTGGAGGAGATAAAGAACAGGCTGGACATGATTGCGGATGCTGTCCAGACACAGAACTCACAGGCTGAGAAAACTCCTGCTAAAGAAGAAGAGGAGAAGATAGATTTTCCAAAGGTACCGGGACTGCATTACAAAGTGGATGGAAACAATGTGATTTACGAGGATGGTTCTATCTACAATCTCTATCTTGGAGCTTGGCTGGTGACGAAAGAGGAAGTTGCAAATTGGAAAAGGAAGATGGAGAGAGAAAGGAATTTGCTGAGGTGAGGGTTCTATGGCCAAACTAAGTTTCTTGGAGATAGTTATGAGGATATATGAGAGATTTGTTTGTCTTTAGTGTTGTGGATACTTAAAACGAAATTATTTATCCATTTATTTCATTTATCTTGCTCTCTGGAATTGCATATGTAGTATTTATAGCCGCTATGACAAGTATTGATATTTACCTTTACAAAATAGGTGAAAATAGAGATATGAAGAAAAATGGGAATGGTTGAGTTATACTCCAATGTTTCTGCAAAAGCTCATGGAAAATTTTAAAATAGATAGAACCAATGCATACTTCATGGCGTCCACATCCATAGAGAAGAAGCTTGATATGATTCTTGAAAAATTGGAAAAGATAGAGGAGCTTTTGTCAATAGAGGAGAGCGAACCTTACGAGGATGAGCTTGAAGCTATAAAAGAATATTTGGAGGAGAAAAAGAAGGGCAAATTGGACCTTGTTCCTTTGGAGGAAGCTCTGGATGAGCTATAAAGTATTTTTAAGAAGAAAGGCAATAAATTCATTGAAAAATCTGCCTTCAGATGTAAAAGATAGAGTAAAACAAGCATTGCTTCAGCTTAAAGATTTTCCTAAGAACCTTGATGTTCTGAAAATAAAGGGTACAAAGAATAAATATCGTATTAGAGTGGGGAAATATAGGATAATAATTGAGTTGCAAAGGGATACTATAATAGTTATTGATGTCCTTCCCAGAAAAAGGGCCTATTAGGTCTTTATATTATTGTTGGAATTCGTAATTCATTTCACTTCTCTTATTTTAAAGCTTTCTATTTATCTTTCAAACTTCGTAGTAAAATTATTTAATGACCAATCTCCTTATGCATTTATGCGGATAAAGATACATCTCAGAGGTTCTGGACTCTTACCCTTTGATTACCATTATCATCTTAGCTCTGCCATGTATAGATACAAGGAAATTGCCAACAAAGAGCTAGCTGCAAGGTTGCACTATTCCAAAGAAGTAAAAACATTCACATTCTCGGAGATTCAAGTTCCTAAGAGAAAAATCCATAAAGAGGGAATTGAGATACTGGACGATTACGCCTATATTATTTATTCTTCCCCAGTTAAAGATTACATAGAGGCTGTTGTAGAGGGCATGCTCTCCCAGCCAGAGCTGAGAGTAGGAAAGTTAGAATTTATGGTGGATAGAATAGAAGTGCTGCCTATGCCCAATATTGACTGGAGTAATGTTGTTTTTAAAACTCTTTCTCCAATCACAATATACTCATCTAGCGATGGAAAGAAGAAAGATTTGCCTTTATTTCCAACGGATAACCAGTGGTATGTGAATTTGGAGAAAAACATAAAGCACCAGTACGAAAAGGTATATGGCGAGGTACCAAGGGGAGATGTTAGGGTAGAAACTCTGGAATTCAAGCCTAAAAAGTACGAGTTTAAAAAACTGGGTGCGATAAAAGCCGTGCAGGGACATTTCAGATTTCGTGGAGCGCCAGAGCTTATAAAATTCGCCTACGAGGCAGGAGTGGGTGAGCGAGGAGCCATGGGATTTGGATGCTTGGAGATTGCACAAAAAATTAATTAGTGCAAGTTATTGTATGCCTAATGCTCGTAGAAAAGCTGTGGAGTGAGACCATTTCTAGAGTTAATGAAGAAATTGAGATTGTAGATTATGCAATTGGTGCAAAGTACTCTTATGCCATTGTAGAAGGAAAGCATGGAAAGGCCATGGGCACTGCCTATGTGCCTCTAGAAGATATTGAAAAAGGACACGCTCGTGTGCCCAAGATATCTATTGTAGAATCCATGCTCTCCTCAACGAACATATTTGAAAAATCTCTGGGAGTGGCTATTCTAAACTCTCTCTCGCAGTACCTTTTATGGAATATGGGCAAGGGTAAAAATTTCAGAGTTACCTATGAGAATATAATAGAGAAGGTGGCAAAGATGTGTAAGGGCTGCAAAACTGTGGTTGTGGGAAATATGGTTCCAGTTGTATCAAAATTGAAAGAAATGGGCATGGATGTTGTGGCTCTTGAGAGAAATCCAAGGTTTAGGGCAGGAGCTCTGGCTGATGTATTTGCACCCAGAATAGTTCCAGAGGCAGAGGTTTTGATTGTTTCAGGTACAACTCTCGTAAATGATACTTTAGATTATATTCTATCTCTTGCAAAGAGAGCGAGGATTATGGCACTTGTAGGCCCGAGCGGATCAGTTTATCCTTCCGATATTCTTGAAGGTATAACTCACATAGCAGGGTTGAAGATAGAAGATATGGATAAGGTTGCGGAGATAATAAAGCTCGGAGGAGGAAGGTGGGACTTCTCAAAGTATGCAAAGGAATACATCATACAAACATTTCGTGAGAAGGTTTAAATAGCCATAGGTGGTTTTCTATCTAATGAACTCAGAGCTGAATAGTTCTGTGCTTGAATTCACGGGGAACTGGTTTGCTGATGCGGGGATAAGTGAAGGGGTGGTTTAAATAGATCCAAGTGAAATTTCTCAACAGAATAGTACGACTAGGATCGCTTCTGGTTAGAATAAGACCATGTTTGGATTGATATTACTTTGAATGATCTTCTCTATGTCTCCCAAGTCGTAAACATTCTTTATCTTCTTTTCCACTTTTTTAGCCACAATTATAAGCTCTATTTCTTTTCCATCTTTTATTGCACTGGCTTTCTCCTTTAGCTTCTCGATTTCCCTCTGCATTTCTATCTCACTTAGCTCTGACCATTTCACCTCAAATAGGGCAATTTTCTTATCCCCCACAGCAGCGATATCAATCTCAAAGCTCTCCTTACCCTTCTCTTTTCCCTCGTACTTCCCCCAGAGCTTACCTATACTCCTAATCTTTAAATCCACAAAGTTCTGGGCGAATTGCTCCACCAACTGCTCGTATTTCCTGCCCACATACCTCTTTATCTCCTCTTCACTGAACTCCACCTGCCCGAGTTCGTATTTCGGATAATTCTTCCACACCGTTCTGAACCAGAAATCAATGAGATTCTGGGAGATGTAGTACCTGTAATTTCCCCTCCCGAAAGCATCCTTTCTGCGGGAAATGAGCTCGTAATCGTTGTATAGTGCGTGTATGTACTTGCTGATATCCGTGCTCTTCAACCCCATATACGATGCAATCTCACCCATTCGTGAATTTCCTTCGGCGATGGCTTGCAGGATGCTGAAATACACCTTGTACTCCCTGCCAATCTCCTCCTTTAGCATCATCATTACCTCGCTGAGCATGGGATACGGCTCTTCGTAGAACATCATCCTTATGAAATCCATCACTGGCACCTTGAACTTCTCCAGCGTTTCATAGTACTTTGGCAAACCGCCGAACACAGACCACATCACCACAGCATCCTCTATGCCGTAGCCCAAATCCCGCATAATCTCATACACCGTGGAGAATGAGAGCTCCCTGAGCTTTATGGTGTAATCAAACCTGCCGTACAAAGGGCTGCGGTAATCCTCAACCATCTTCTTTGACATGCTTATGAGAGAGCCAGTTACCACAAGCTTTGCGTCCCTGTGTGAATCAATTAGCCTCTGCAAATCTGACAGAAAAGAAGGATTGATTTTCATAGCATTCTGCAATTCGTCTATGAATATTACCTCATTTTCCTCCATCAGGAACTCCACGATGTCCCTCATCGTGCTCAAACTCTCTGGGATGTATCTCCTCCTCTTTAACTCATTTATCCAGTCCCTGCAAATGAGTGCTTCATTTTTCTCGGAAGGGATGAAAAGTGTGATTGGCTTCAGAGTCTCCTCTACCAGCCTAGTCTTCCCAACTCTCCTCCGCCCTATGATTGCCACCCTCGTAGCTTTTTGGACTATTTCCATCTCCTTCTCCCTGTCATAGAACTTCATTTATACCACAGAAGTATAATACCATGGCGGTATAAAAATTTTGAGATTATAGGAAAATAAATAAAAAGCGTACCCCCAGAGACATAAAGGCAAGAGGTAGAGTGTTCATTTATCCCACAGATTTTTGCTAATAGGCGAGATTATAAATGATTTCTCATTCTGGTGCATCATCCTTAATATTTTTGTTAAGTTTGATGTTATGTGATTGAGAATATTTTCAATATTTAGGAGGCATTACTATACCATCACCACAACCTTCAACGAATTATTTTCGCTTATATAATTCTTATATATCCTTATATAATAAAAAATAAAAATGAGGCATATAACCTTAAAATTTAGTGATATTATGAATTTTATGAATATTTTGGGAGTAATAAGCTACAATAGAAGGTATATGGCATGCCTTTACACCTAGGAAGATTTTTTAGCACATCTATTCTTCTCTCAATTTCTTAAGTCCCCTTTTTATGTCCTTCTCTGCAAATTGCACTCTTACCTTCTGCTCTTCTAAAACCTTATCCATATTCTTCTTTAAAACATCGGTAAATAAGGATAGTATATCTTCCCTATTTCCTTCAAATTCTATACCCTCGTAAATTCTATCATTCTTAACTAGGGATAGTGCTGCAATGCCTTTGTGGTCTATTATATCGTATGCTTCAACAACTATCTCTC
>WAKY01000165.1 GCA_015523135.1 Candidatus Aciduliprofundum sp. | reverse complement strand
CATATTTTTCAGTGTTTCTAACTATTATCATATAAATTAGGGATGGAAGCAGAGCAACGGAGACAATTACCGATAGAAATATGAAGTTCACAGAGGATTAATTGAATTGAGTTTATTTACTTTTCCTTAATTTACTTTTCCTTAATGACAAAGTTTAATAATTTAAAATGTATCATTTCATGGTGGTAAAATGGCGGAAGAATATCCTTCGGCTGCATTTATCATTACTATTATAGGAGCTATATTTGCCCTATTTGGCTGGCTTATTATATCTATTGCGGGAGTAATGGTTAGTTCCTATCCAGAGTCCTCTGTCTCTTGGTTTGGAGTAGTATGCGTAATTGTTGGCATTATAGGCTCAGCACTTGGATTCTTGGCAGCAGCTTGGATGAGAGATCCAGAAAAAGTCCACAGTGGAGGTATATTGGCCATTATTGCAGCTGTGATTACTATTTGGAGCATTATAGCCTTCATACTTCTTCTAATAGGAGGCATTTTAGCATTAACTTGGGAGAAGCCGAAAGAGAAATCTATAATTCTGCCACCACAACCGCCCAGTTAGGAGGTGATTAAATGGATGAGGATATAATTGAGAGGAAAATTAGAGATTTGGAAGATAGGTTAAGCAAGCTTGAGGTTGATGTTAGGGTACTTGAGAAGGATGTCAATGGAATAAAAGATTATCTGAAGCAATTATACAATTACATACAGATGATTGCGAATCGCTAGTTTTTTATACATTTTACCTATTTCTTTTTATGCAATTAATAAGGAAGGGAAAAGTTAAGGAAGTTTATGCATTAAATGACAATGAATTACTGTTTTTGTTCACAGATAGCATATCTGTTTTTGACAAGATCATACCTTCAAAAATCCCAAGAAAGGGTGAAACACTTTGCAAGAGTGCAGCCTTCTGGTTTGAGAAGATTGGGGATATAAAGAATCATTATTTGTCCTGCGAAGATTCAAAAATGCGAGTTAAGAGATTTAGGATAATAAACAATCCAAAGATTGAGGATGAGAATTATTTAATTCCCCTAGAATTCATAGCTAGGTACTATGTCGCTGGCTCTCTTTATGAGAGGTTGAAGGGTGGAAGATTGGATTACAAGCTCCTTGGATTTGAGAGCATGCCAAAGTATGGGGAAAAATTGCCCGAGCCATACTTTGAGATCACTACAAAATTTGAGGAATACGATAGAAAGGTGAGTTTTGGAGAAGCCCAAGAGATTGGGGGGTTAAGGCAAGAGGAAATAGAAGAGATAAGGGATATAATTCTAAAAGTGGATGAAATAATGGCAAAAGAAGTTGAAAAGAGGAGCTTATTGCATGTGGATGGAAAGAAGGAATTTGCCTTGGGAGAGGGAAGGGAGATTTACTTGGTGGATACATTTGGCACACTTGATGAGGACCGCTGGTGGGATAAAGATGCCTATGAAAGGGGAGAAATTGTACAGTTAAGCAAGGAATTTGTGAGGCAGTATTATCGTAGCATAGGATACTATGAAGAGTTAAAGAGGGCAAGGGAAGAAGGGAAAGAAGAGCCAGAGATACCTCCATTGCCTAAAGAGATGATAGAAAAAGTATCGAAATTGTATGTGGATATGTACGAGAGAATAATGGGGAAGAAATTAGAATCGAGCTTTTAGGACCTCTATACCATTTGAAGTTATCTCAAGAGGATGAAGAGCCATACTGTGAGCTGTGCCACGCATTTTTAATATTTGTATGTATCTCTTAATCACATTATCCTCTGTTTCCATAAGAAGGGATATTATTCCATCAGCGGTATAACCAACATCTTCTGGATATTTTTCTCCCTCTTTGATTTCCCCTGTTAATATTGAAACTGCTGACCAGTTTTTTAGAAGAGTAACGAGCTCAAAAAGAAATTGCCTGTAATTATCCACAAAGTTATTGACAACGTTTATGGGATCTATTACTATTCTCTGAGGAACATGCTCAGCAAGAATTTCATTTATTCTTATTATAAGAGTCATATTATCCAAGGTTCCTAAATCCTTACCAATGTCCTCGTAAATTATGGCACCATCTTCTAAGTATTTTGGGTCAAAGAACTCATAGTTGGACATAAATCTGAGCATCCATTCGGTCCTTTCGCTTAGAGTGGAAATATACAATCCTTTTTCTCCCCTTTTTGCCCCTTCCATCAAGAATTGAAATGCAAAGGTTGTCTTTCCCGAGCCAGCTGAGCCAGATACGAGGATAACAGAAGGCGCAGGAAATCCATCTTCTATGAGTTCATCCAATCCCTTAATTCCTGAGGGAATACGACTAATAGGCATTTTTTAACACCTCCTCAAAATCTATTCTCTTTGTTCCATCTTTAATTTCTTCAAATATATCCTTCTCTCTTGAAATGTCCATTGGAAGTATCAATGTAAGTTTGTTCTTCTTTGCTTCATCAATCAAATAATTAATAAAATCTATCAAACTCTCTTTACGCATGTACATTTTTGCAGTTGAGATATTATCGATCATAATAAAATCAAAGTTATTCAAGGTTATTTTATTGCAATTTATGAATCCTCCGATAAGTTCTTTATCCTTTATAATATCTAAGGGAAACTTTACCTTCTTCTTTTTTGCATATGCTAAATCAACGTAAGTCAAATTTCTTTGAGGTATGCCCTGAATACCAAGAAGATAGGTGAGGTAATGGTGAGGTTTTTCAAGAGTGATTACTAATCCCTTCCATTTATTTATATCTGCAAGAGCTTTTAAAACAATTAAATTATTTTTTGTTTGCTGAGTTACTCTAACGTTGATGACAACAATTTCACTCTTAGAAATTGAATCCGCAAGATTTTCAGAAATTAAAGTTTCTTGGACGTTCATTTTTATCCAGCCACAATCTTTCCGTTGTATCTTTTCTCATTTCCATTTGAAAATAAAAGCTCCACAATAAGTGTATTATCCTCTATTTTTATATGTGCTCTCTTAATTTTCGAGCTGTAATACTTCATTTTCTTACCTTTGGGAGTGACTCTTTCATAGGAGTTTATCAATCCTGCCCTCTCTAGCATGTGCAAGCGACGGTAGCATGCAGCTATAGGCACTTCAAGCTCTTGGCTAAGCTGGATTGCACTCTTTTCTTCCTTGTTCGTGGCGGCAAGAATTTTTATTGCGTAGTTATCTGTGAGAATTCTTACAATTTTGTCTAGGGATGCATTTTCCATAGTTAAGGCATCAATCCTGTTTTTATATATTTTGCAGTGTGATTATCTCAAATGAAAATCAATTACAAAAATCTCCCGAGATTCTTACATCCTACAATATTTAAATAAAAATAGCAAAAGGGAAAATATGAATGTAGTATCATGGTTCCTCTTGGAAACCCCCGTAGGAAATGTAATGTGGCACATCTTTCTAGGATTCTTAGCTGGTATTCTACTTCTTCCCAAGAGGAGGGGAAAACTCATTAGTGCACTCCTTCTTGGGATAATAATGGAGGCAATAACCGATGGTGCACACCTAGTAAATAAAGATATAACTCATAATCTTATATTCTTCTGGCAGGTTCCACTTGCATTAATTTTAATTGATTATATTTATGATACAAGAAAGAGGTTTATGCCTCTTCTTTTAACTATATTTGGTATAAATATGACTCATATATTCTCTGATGCCATACTGGAAAAAGACGAGTTGGCTATATTTTATCCTCTTACCTCTCAATGGTACACATATAGAAGTGTAGTATTTGGTATGAATGCCACAATTTTAGGAACACTACTATTCTTTACCACGATGCTAACACTTTACTTAGTTAGCAGAAAGCTCTACTCAACTTCAAGCTCCTCCTCTTGGCCCCAGCGGAAAGAGATGCGCAAATACAATTTACCCTCTTTCATTACAACAGTGGCATTCTTAATTCGGGCTTTGTAAAGGGTGATCCATTTACCCTTCTGTGTTAATTTTCTTCCTACTGCTTCAATCAATCCTAATCTCTCCAGCTCTCTTAATCTCCTATAACATACGGCTATTGGAATTCCCAGCTTGTTGCTTAAAGTGATAGCATCTAAAGGCATGTGCAAAGTGGCCCTCAAAATTCTAACAGAATATGGGTCAGAGAGGTGATGAAGAACATCCCAGGCATAGGATTCATCTGCGATTTTAATCACCCCTCTACATCAGGGGTACAAGGTCTAACGATACTCTATCTTTACTCATTTTTGGAATTATTGCTTTTGCATTCTTTGAATCGTTTATAACGGGAATATTCTCCATCATAACCATATTTAGTGTTCTCTCTATTCCAGCATTTACCGCATTCTCCCATCCAAGAAGGATTACCCTATGTGTCCTTTTCATGCCCTCAACTAATCTTGGTAAGTCTCTTAGATTTCCATAGAGGCTTAATATGGTATCTACGCTAATTATTATAATTGACCCATCTTTTATGTGATAATTTACAATATCTGGGGATAATTCTATGAGCATATCACTTCCTTCAAGGATTATATCTGCCTTTTCTTTATTAAATCCGGCTGTTTTCACCCCCATTTCCAAGAATTTTGAGGCGTGCTCTTTTATCTTTGTGCTTGGATAAGAGATGGGGGGGATTATTAAAGATTCACCGTTGCTCATTTTTAAGAATGCAAGAACAATTGCCTGAATTAACTCAACAGGAAAATCTGGAGATATTATTAAATTTAAAGATGAAGAATCAATACTCTTAAAGTAAGAAATTAGATTTGATAAATCTATACTTTTTATGCTATCCAGCGAGAAATTATTGTAGTCAAGCACATTAAAATGGCCCCCCTCCAAAGTGTAAATGTATTTTGACCTTTTTATTGGAGAACCCCTGAGTTTCTTAATATACATGTATCTCTTCCAACTGGAGTTCCAAGGCTCGTGATGCAAGCTTATAACACCATCTCCCAAGTATTCTATGTTCTCAAATCCAGAGCTTTCAAGTACAAACACAATATTTGCAACACCCTTTTCAACAAGGTCTTTTTGGAGAGTATAGAGTAATTTTTCTGCCGGGACGCCATACTTCTCACTAAGTCCATCGATCGAATCCACACATACAAGGGCCTTTTTAGGATGTACATTCTCTACAAAATCGTAGATTTCGTCAATCTCTGGCATCATAGAACCTATTTCGAATATGGCTTCGTTTTCAGTGAATTTGGCCTTCTCATCCACCAGCCCCTCTTCAATTAATCCTTCTAACTTGTTAAGCTCATCGCGCTTAATTTTTTTATTTTCACTTTTTTTAATTTTTTTATTTAACACTTCTTCTAACCAGGGAAATTGAAGGAAAAGAACATCATCTGCAACTCTCGATGAGATATAGTGTATTTCAAAGTCATTCTTTAGAGAATTCAAAATTTCCAATGCAAATGTAGTCTTTCCACTACCTGGCTCACCCTTGATTATTAACGAATGTCCGCCCTTATTTTTGAAGAATCCGACAACTTCTTGGGGTATCATATTATCACACTCCTTTCCATTCTATTGCATATCTCCTTAATAAAGAATACTCTTTAGTTGTATAAGCTTCATTATCAGTTATGATAATTAAAATTGCATTATGCTCCATAACATAGCTATTTATGAGTTCAATATTGCGAAGTACATTTATAAAATCGTTGTAGAGGAGGAGATACTCTATGCAATCCACAACGATAAAGGTGTTCTCATTTTCTTCAATAAACCTTATTATGTTATCTGTCAAAATGGTCAAGTTGTGTGGCTTTATTCTATCTTTTCCCACAATATCTGTAACCCAAACAATCTTAGCATTGTTCAAAATTTTTGGTACGCTTGACCTATCCCTTATCGCCATAAATATTGGTACACCCCAATCTGAGATTTTTGGAAGAATCTTGTAGAGGGCATCTCTTGCATCTGTTGGTACTATGAATGTTCTTCCCCATTCAAAATTGTAAGCGTATATTAGATTTTTTGCAATTCTTGGAATAGAAAGCATTTGGGCAACGCTCTTTTTATCTTTATGAGATAAAAGAATACTCATAAAACTCTTTCTGAAATTCTTTGTTAATTCGTCAAGGATAATAAAATCTCTATTTGCATACTTGGTAATAAGTGCCCTATTTAAATGCTTTATAATGGGGACAACGAATATATCCTCCTCAAGAATTTTTATGTTTTTATCTGTTAATTCAGTCAGAATTATTGAAGGAGAATATTTTTTCCAAAGGGATAAAATCTCTTTATAGTCTTTTAGCTCAAAGCATTCAAACTCAAAACCCATCTCGCTTAAATGCTCCGAAATCTTGCTTCTATACTCCTCGCCGCTGTGGAAACAGAGGATATCCATGACATCTCCCTATTTCTTTAAATGTATTTAATTTTTTGTACTAAAGTATCTCAAAATTCAACGAATTCCACATCTCCCTTTTCTACCTCTAAGATTGCAATACTCCTTTTTCCCGTTAAATAACCGCAGGCCTCACCGGGATTGATTATTATTGTTTTTCCATTTTTTCTTAAATCTCTTTTGTGAGTGTGCCCATAGAGAACAAAATCATAATTCTGCGAGGAAGCGAAAGAATCAACAATCTTCAGGGTTCTTTCAACACTCCCCCATCCATGTAAGAGCAGAAAGGATCTACCAGCGAGCTCAACATCAAGGGGTGCAAAGTCAATTTTAAAATTCAACTCCTCTGCAATTTTTTTAATTAAGAATTTCTCCCCATCGTTATTTCCAAATACTCCGTATAATTCAAAGTCCTTGAATGCTTTGAGAGTGAAAGGTGCTATAAAATCACCGAGATGAAAAATAGTTTTTATGTTTCTCTCTTTGAAAATTTTAACAGCTTTTTTTGCAGCATCCAAATTATCATGAGTGTCGCTTATTATTCCCACAAGCATAGGGGTAAATGGAATTTAATTAATTTATTTTATCGCTCTTTTTCCCTTCTCCGTTAAATAGTATATTTTTGGCCCGTTTTTGGAGCATACCTTGTATAGAGGGCATGTTTTGCAAGCGCTTAGCTCTTGGGGCTTTCTATCCACACCAATTATGTATCCCATTTTTATTAAGTGCTTAATCATGCTCATAAGGGCGGAATACTCCATATTCAACTCTTCTGCAATCTGCGCTAAAGTTTTACCTTGAGAAATGCCACGCAAGACATCCTTGATCATGGAACTTTCCTCCTAAAATGCCATCGAGCGAAGAATGGATAGAGGCCTAGGAGAGCCAAGAAGAAAATGTATATCTCTGGACGAATATGGGCTGAATAGCCAGAGCAGTTCTCACCAATGCAGAGAATGTAGTAATCAAGCAGGTCTGCAAGGGCTATTATTATGTTTAAAAGTCCAATAGATATAAGGAGTGCAAGGCCTACCAAGTAGAAAGAGAGTCCATCGTATAGAAGCTTCACCGTGTTTTTAGCACCATAAAGAATTAGAGAGGAAGCAACTATGAGGGAAAAGCCCCCCATTATATCCGCAGGGGCAAAATTTGTGTGAAGACCTAAAGAACCAGCTATTTCAAATATACCCAATATAAGTGAGTATGAGGCGAGGATGGAGGAATAAATCACAGAAAGAAGAACCTTTGTTTGAAGTTTCAACCTCCCACCCCCAGAAATGAGCCGATGGTGTATGCGAGGAAGGAGAAGAGAAATGCTAGGGCGAAACCCTCAAGAACTACAAATAGAACAAATTTGTAGCTCTTTGTTTCGCCGTATTCAGTTGCCAATGTAGCTACGCAAGGTGTATAGAATAGGATGAATAGGAGCAAAGAGTATGCCTGCAGGGGAGTCATGGCAGCAAACATTGCCTCTTTTGTTCCATAGAGCACGTAGAATACATCTATCACAACTTCCTTTGCAAAGAACCCGAAAAATAAAGCTATTATGGATTCAGGTGTGAGTCCAAATGGAGCTCCGATGGGAGCAAGAAAATGGGCAATTTGTCCGATATAGCTATTCTCTCCGCCGAATTCCACACCCCAAGGTAGGGCTGCTAATAACCATATTATTCCGGCAGCTCCTACGATAATAGTTCCCGCCTTTCTTAGGAAACCTTCGCTCTTTTCCCACATGTGTATGAATATTCCCTTCAGAGATGGGACTCTATACGGGGGCAGTTCCATAACAAAGGGCTCTGCCTTCCCTTTGAAAATTGTTTTGCTGTAGACATAACCCAATAAGGCGACAACAGCCATTGAGAGAAGAATTAGAGACCACATAACCAGGGCTTGATTGTGCTTGAAAAATATTGCAGTTATGAATGCAAATACTTGTATTCTAGCTCCACAGGGTATCAAAGGATTTAATGCGAGGCTTAACTTTCTCTCTCTCTCGCTTTTTAAGGTTCTTGTGCTCATAACGGCAGGTACATTACATCCAAATCCGAGCATCAGAGAGATAATTCCTCGACCCTCCAATCCTATTTTTCTCATAAGTCTATCCATCAAAAATGCAACTCTTGCAAGATAGCCAGAATCTTCAAGCATTGAGAGAATTAGGAATAGAAACATTATTATGGGAGTAAAGGTAAGCACAGCGGCTAAGCCTCTGAGCATACCATAATTGATAAAGGAAGAAGCCCAAGTGGGCATGAATGAAGCCATCCATTGATAAGATATGTCTATTAATCCATTTATATGCTGCCCAGATGCAAGGGTTTTTCCATTAAAAATTAAGTCAATTGCATCTTGAAATGGTGCAGCCACAACGAAGACAAATTCAAAAGATAGGTACATAACAACTAAGAATATG
>WAKY01000164.1 GCA_015523135.1 Candidatus Aciduliprofundum sp. | reverse complement strand
TTCATCAAGAAGACGAAGTTGCTCCTCCATACCATATCCACAGGTCTCAGAGGGGTCTAGGAGAAAGATTATAAGATGCGCCAGGTACTTCAGGGCGAGAATTGCCTGCTTCTCAATCTTGTTCCTCCTCTCCAGAGGCCTATCAAGGAGTCCGGGAGTGTCGATAATCTGAATCCTCTTGCCCTTTACTTCCATATGGCCCACCACAATCCCCTTTGTTGTAAAAGGATACGAAGCAATTTCAGGCTTAGCAGTGCTAAGCCTAGCCACCAGCTCTGACTTTCCCACATTTGGATATCCGGCGATGACCACCGTGGGCAATTCGGGATTAACATCTGGCAATTTCTTCATAATCTCACGCACTTCTGCGAGGTATTCGAGCTTCGGCGCAATCTGCTTTAGAATCGAAGATGTTCGCCCATAGAACTCCTTGCGAAATTTTACAGCTTCTTCAACCTTTCCAACTCCCTTTATTTTTCGTGCATATTTGTCGGCAAAGCCGTTTATCTTCTCTATTGCCCAAACCAAAGATGCAAGGCTCTTCTTGTATTCATTCTTATCAACAAGCAAATCTAAAAGGGTGCGGTAGAAGGGATGGAGTTTGTTTATGTATGGAAAAGAACTTACATACTTCTGAAGGGTTGAGACGGCAACATCCCTCGCCGTGTATATCTTTGCAATACTCAAATTCTTGTGGAATGTGAGGCGATTCTTTGACAGCGGAACTTCAACCTTCTTGGAACGCCGAAACATTTTATCAATTATCTCCTCCGCAGTGAGGACCGTTGGAATTTTGTGATACACATGGTTGCATAGGGTTCAAGTATAAATAGCATATGGAAAAATTAAATATCTTCGCAGAATATGGGACTCTATGCGTATATTCATAGGAGTTGCTTGGCCCTACGCCAATGGTCCAATTCATCTTGGCCACATAGTAGGAGCTTATCTTCCAGCAGATATATTTGCTAGGTACCAAAGAATGCAAGGAAATGAAGTACTTATGGTCTCAGGAAGCGATGAGCATGGAACGCCCATAACAATAACGGCTGAAAAGGAGGGAAAGAGTCCGCAGGAGATAGCAGATAGATATCATAAAATAAACAGCGAAGTTATGGAGAAAATGGGTATATCCTTTGACCTCTACTTTAGAACTTCGCATCCTCACCATGAGGAGGTAGTGAAGGAGTTCTTCCTTCGCCTTTGGGAAAATGGATATTTATACAAGAAAAAAATGCTTCTACCATATTGTCCAAAATGTAATAGATTCTTGCCAGATAGGTATGTTGTAGGCACTTGCCCATATTGTGGATACGAGAATGCTCACGGGGACCAGTGTGATAACTGCGGCAGGATGCTTGACCCAAAGGACTTAATAAATCCAAGATGCGCGATTTGCGGCACACCAACAGAATTTAGAGAGACAGAGCACATATTCTTTGCCCTTTCCAAATTAGAAGAGAGCATTCTTAAATGGATTAGAGACAAAACTTACTGGAGAGACAATGTTATAAAATTCACAAGAAATTTTGTGAAGGGCGGGCTCAAGGATAGAGCCATAACTAGGGATTTAGAATGGGGGGTTGAAGTACCATTAGATGGTTTTGATGATAAGAGAATTTATGTATGGTTTGATGCTGTTATAGGTTATCTCTCAGCAAGCATAGAGTGGGCTAAGCAAAATAACAAAGATTGGGAGGTATTCTGGAAAGACAAAAATACGAAGCATTACTACTTCCTCGGAAAAGACAATATTCCATTCCACACAATAATATGGCCTGCCATGTTAATGGCTCATGGTGAGCTTAATCTTCCTTACAATGTTGTAGCTAACGAATATCTTCGCTTCTCAGGTGAGAAATTCTCAAAGAGCAGAGGTATTGGCGTGTGGATGCCCGAATTATTGGAGAATTTCCATCCAGACATTATAAGGTTCTATGGCACGGTTAATATGCCTGAAAATCGCGATTCTGATTTTACTTGGGATGATTTCGTACAGAAAGTTAATGAAGAATTAATTGATAAATTTGCAAATTTCGTGCATAGAGCCTTAATATTCGCATACCGCAACTTTGGGGAGATTCCTACGAGGGGAGAAGTGGACGAAGTGGATAGAGAGGCAATAAAAACCATAACGCAGACATTAAAGAAGATGAATGAATATATGGATAATGTTGAACTCAAAAAGGCATTCAAAGAGTGGCTCAATCTAGCAAGATACGGAAATGTTTATTTTGACCGCAAGGCGCCCTGGGCTCTGTGCAAGGAGAGCAGGGAGAAATGCGCCACTGCCATAAACATATCATTGCAGATAGTCCAAGCTCTAGCCGTTTTAGGTGCTCCATTCCTTCCATTCACCTCGGAGAGAATTTGGAAATTTTTGGGAAATGAGGATTCCATATTCCTTCATAGATATACTGAGGCCATAAAGAATTTGCAAGTTGGCAAGAAACTCAACAAGCCCGAGGTGCTATTTGAGAAGATAAAGAGAGAGGAAGAAAGGTATGAAAAATGGGAACAAATTGATTTGAGGGTGGCAGAGGTTGAAAGTGTTGAGGACCATCCCAACGAAGACAAGCTCTATGTGTTAAGAATAAATCTTGGCAATGAGAAGAGAACCTTAATTGCAGGATTGAAAAGATTCTACAAAAAAGAGGAACTGTTTGGCAAGAAGATTATCATCATAGCCAATCTAGAACCTGCAAATTTCAGAGGAGTCAAATCAGAAGGTATGCTACTTGCTGGGGAGGATGATACCACTGTGGGCTTCCTAACCCCTCAAGGGAATGTGCCTCTCGGCTCCAAAGTTCAAGCGAATGGAATACAATCAAACCCCAAGGGAATTTTGAAGTTCAAAAAATTCCAAAAGATGAAGATGGAGGTTGTAAATATTGAAAAGGAGAATGGAAGAATAGTTGCTAAGGGAAACAAAGATTATGCAATTGATTTCAAAGTGCCAGAGGATTGGATTGGCAAGCAGGGAGTTGTATTCATAGATAAAAAACCATTAATTCTCCACATAGGTGATATTCTCATAGCTCCGGTAAAATATGTCAAACCCGGGGGAAAAATAAGATGAGAGTAGATATGCACACACATTCTATATACTCTCCAGATGGTAAAGTTCCAATAAAAGATATGCTTAAAATAGCCAAAAAAGTAGGACTGGGAGCGATAGCCA
>WAKY01000163.1 GCA_015523135.1 Candidatus Aciduliprofundum sp. | reverse complement strand
TAGAAGATGATATAATTGCCAAGCCATTTAGAGTTGTTATAGAGCCAAGAAAACATTCAAAATCTTAAAAGGGCCCGTAGGCTAGTCAGGATAGACTGTGGGTCTTCGGAATCCACGACCCGGGTTCGAATCCCGGCGGGCCCGCTCAAAACTTAGAAGAATAGGGTCTCTAAATAATGTAGTTACATCTGATTTTAATTTAGTTCATATAAACACACTTCAGAACAGTTATTACTTATCAAAAACTTGTAAAATTTAGAAATCTAACCTTTATTGCTTAGAAAGATTTTATAAGTTATGAGTTCATATGTATTTCTGAGGTGCAAGAAATGGTGAGGATATGTGCAGTTCAAATGAATATTGCTCATAATAATACGGCAGAGAATCATAAAAAAGCTAAAAATTATGTAAACCAAGCTGGAGAGAAAGAATGTGACTTCTTGGTTTTTCCAGAGATATTCTTAGAGGGTGTTATAAAAGACAAAAATTCTCTGCATAAACTTGCTAGGTCGATACCGGGAGAATATACAGATTGGTTTACAAAATATGCAGAAGAGCATGGTATGTATATTGTAATGGGATCTATTCATGAAAAGTCAGATGATGGATTTTACAATACTTCTGTGTTAATAGACGATAAAGGAAATATTATTGGAAAGTATCGTAAGAACTTTCTTTGGGCCTCTGAAAATAAATTTTTAAAACCTTCAAATGAGAAGCCTGTTTTTAATACTAAATTTGGTAAGGTTGGAATAAATATATGTTGGGATTTTGCATTTCCACAAGTTGCTAATACTATGGCTAGGAAAGGTGCTAAAATATTATTCGGTCCGTCTTTCTGGTCTTTGGAGGATAAATATGGAATGGCAAAAAATAATAGTACGCTGGAAAAATTAAGTAATATGGATCCAGAGCCAAAATTTGTAGATACTTTAGTTGCAGCTAGAGCCTATGAAAATGAGATGCTTGTGGTGTATGTAAATCCATACGGCAAATATAATCTGGGCAATTATGAGATTAATTTATTTGGTCACACACAACTTGCAATGCCATTCTTTGGAACTTTTGCCAAAATGCATGATGGTGAAGGAATGCTGGTGGTAGATGCTCATATCGAATGGTTAGACATTGCAGAAGAGGTATATGCAATAAGAAAATCTTATAATGATTAGAGGCCTGCAAGCCAAAAAATTTCAACTTTAAGTGCCTTTAAAAACATCTTTCTGTTCTCCTCCGAGTAATGAGTATCAAATTCTGGATGAAAACCGAACAATATAACTCTACCAGATTTATAACTGAATTTTATAGCCGCTGGTTTATGAACTTTATCATATATTGCCAAGACCTTGACATTATCAACGGGAGTAAAATATGGACCACCCCAGTAAGTTACATTAAATCTCTCTCCATTATACCAAGTTATGTTGGTTGGATACTGTGGATTATATATGGAACCCGTGTCATAATCACCTATTTCTTCAATTGGTCCCACTGCGTTTCCGTAATAAAGATCAAGTACATATCCAACATTATCTCCATATTTTATACCCTTCCATACAGTATAATTACTTGCAAAATAGGCTCCTGCACATATGCCCATATAAGAGCCACCTTGTGATACATACTCTCTTATAGTATCAATTTGCTGCCTAGAGAGACCCATAATCATATGATCTGCTCTACCGCCAGGGAACACAATAATATCAAATTTGAACAAATCATATAATCTGTTAAAGTTTTCAGCAATTAAAAATTGGGTATCAAATCCCATATTTACAAGAAGAGTGCTGAGCTTTCTATAACTTCCAGTATCTGCTCCATACCCCACATATATGCCTGCAGAGAGCGATGTATTGTGAATCATACTCAGCTCTACACAATAGGATGCAAATTCTTTTCCACCTTTATATTCTAATATTCTCATATGTCCTTTGCTTATATGAGGAACAACTAACTTGTGGAGCATATGGGATGATCTTTCCGTGTAATTAATTCCATTAATTTCTATCTCCCCTATCGTTGATTCATTCGAGCTCCACCTAACAAACATCTTATCCCCAATTATCGTAACCCTAAAATTCGGTGGTTCACTTATTTGATTTGAGCTTATAATAAGATAATAGAATGCAACTATAAGGACAACGATTATGACTATAACTGCAAAAATCTTAATATGTCTCATTTATAAGCACCTTCCACATATTTCCAGCATGCAACTAAATGTCCATTTCCCACATCTACTAATGGTGGCGCTTTTTTCTTACAAATATCCTTTGCATAAGGACATCGAGTATGGAACTTGCAGCCGGGAGGCGGATTTCTAGGACTCGGTATCGAGCCGTATAGGGGCTTAATGGAACCTTTCTTATCTGGGTCGGGATATGGAATTGACTCCAAAAGAGCTCTAGTATATGGATGCCTCATATCCTCAAATATTTGTGTGGTGGTTCCTAGCTCAACTATATTGCCCAGATACATAACGGCAATTCTATCACTTATATACTCCACTACTCCAAGATCATGGGATATAAATAGATATGTTAAATTCATATCTTTTTGAAGATCCTGCATAAGATCTAAAATTTGTGCTTGCACAGATACATCCAAAGCCGAAGTGGGCTCATCCATTACAATGAATTTTGGATTAAGGGCCAATGCTCTTTGCAATGATTACGGTATGGATACCATAACCGCTGGAGACACAATTGCCTTCTTTATGGAGCTTTACGAGAGGGGAATCCTAACTAAGGAGGAAGTGGATAACTTGGATTTCAGATTTGGAAACAAGGAGATAATATTGGATCTTCTGCACAAGATTGCAAAAAGAGAGGGTGTGGGCAATCTTCTATCTTTAGGCGTAAGAGAGGCATCCAAGCGTATAGGAAGGGGTTCTGAGAGATATGCGATTCATGTAAAAGGATTAGAGCCTCCAGGATATGATCCCCGAGGAAGTGTGGGAATGGGATTGAACTATGCTACGAGCAACAGAGGCGCGTGTCATCTGCGAGCAGCCATGTATGTGCCTGAGCTACTATACAAGACCATGGATAGGTTCCAAATAAGGGGCAAGCATGAGTATATAAGAGATTTCCAAAACATACTTGCCGTTGTGGATTCCATGATAATGTGCAAGTTTGGAAGTCGTTATGGATACCTGGATGATGCAGATACTATTGCCAAGGCCCTCACAGTGGTTACAGGCTACGAGTACTCTGGAGAGGAGATACTAAAGATAGGGGATAGGATATGGAATATGGAAAGGCTATTTCTCCTTAGAGAGGGATACACCCATAGAGACGATACCTTGCCCGATAGGTTCTTTGAGGAGCCTGTGGATGTTGGTAATGGAAATAAGAGAGCTATCAACAGGGATGAGTTCCATCAGGCTATAAAAGATTGGTATAGAGCGAGAGGATGGGATGAAAGTGGAAGACCCACAAGATGGAAATTGGAAGAATTGGGATTGGATGAATATATTGGAAAATTTTGAGGTGATGTGATATGGAAGGCCCTAAAATAAAGGTGGTTCCCCCGGGACCAAAATCTCAAGAGATTTTAAAAATGAAAGATAAATATGTGGCTCGGGGGATGAGTGTGGCGCATCCGATTGTTGTGGAGAGAGCACATGGAGCGTTTGTGGAGGATGTTGATGGAAATGTATACATAGATTTTGCTGGAGGTATAGGTGTTCTAAATGCAGGGCACACTCCTGATGAGGTTGTGGAAGCAATAAAGGAGCAAAGCGAGAAGCTTCTCCATACATGCTTTATGGTCCTGCCCTATGAACCATTTCTTCGTCTTGCAGAGAGAATGGTACAGATTACACCTGCGAATTTGGAAAAGGTGGCCCTTTTTAACAGCGGTGCTGAGGCCGTTGAAAATGCCATAAAAATTGCAATCTACAGCACAGGAAAACAGGGAATAATTACCTTTGACCACGCGTTTCATGGAAGGACAAGAATGGGTATGACCCTTACGGGAAAGAACAAACCATACAAATACAAGCTTGGAATGCCCATACCTGGTATTTGGCAATTGCCCTATCCCTATCCCTATAGATGTATGGGAGGTAAAAAGACGGATCCAGAGGAATGTTTGCAAAGAACTTTGGAGTACATAGATTTCAAGCTTAGAACCCATATATCCCCCGAGGAAACTGCTGCATTCATAGCTGAACCCTTGCAAGGAGAGGGTGGGTTTATAGTGCCCCCCAAGGGATTCTTCCCAGAGCTGAAGAAAATCGCAGATGAAAATGAAATGCTCCTTATTGATGATGAGATTCAGAGTGGCTTCGGTCGTACAGGAAAGATGTGGGCTATAGAACATTTTGAAACAGAGCCCCATATAATGACCTTTGCAAAATCTGTGGCCTCTGGATTGCCACTTTCAGGGGTGATTGGAGAAGCTGAGATTATGGATTCTGTGCATCCCGGTGGTCTAGGAGGTACCTATGGAGGAAATCCTGTGGCGTGTGCGGCCTCTCTCAAAACAATTGATATAATTGAGAGAAATCTTGATAATGCGGTGAAGATTGGAGATATCATATACAAGCGCTTCTTGGACATGCAGGATGAATTCAAAATAATAGGGGATGTTCGTGGCCTAGGTCCAATGATAGCCATGGAACTTGTTAAAGATAGGGAAAGTCAGGAGCCCGCTACCGAGGAAACAAAGAAGATACTACATAAAGCTCTTGAAAATGGACTTATATTGATAAAAGCAGGACTGTTTAGCAATGTAATAAGGGTACTCGTACCTATTGTGGCACCTATAGAGGTGGTTGAAAAAGGTTTGGATATCATGGAAAATGTTTTTAGAGAGATCTCATAATTACACCCTCACACACTCTTTTCTTTTTTTATAGCTCCTTCCTGTGGGCTTCAAGCATATTTATGGGCTCTTTGTTGAATTCTGCAAAAGTGAGAACATTATCATATGCATACACTTCCGAAAGTCTGTCTTTGTATTTTAAATCCCTAAGAAGATGATGGTCCAAAATCACCTTGGGCACATTTTCAGATATTTTGATAAGATTTCTTATGCTCCTATTCAAATCTTCCTGAGAGAATCTGTAGCCGAGGAAGTATGTTGCGGGACCATCAATTATTGCAATATCAGGCGATTCTGATATTATGTAATCTGCTGCCTCTTCAACAATGGGGCCTTCTACATCTGATGCATGCAAAATCCTTGTTTCCCCATCATCAATAGTAGTCATTATAACAAAGCCCAAGCGAGTTTTCTCGTTTCCATGAGGAAATGGTTTGGAGAATTTTAGCTCAACTCCTTCAATTTCATATTTCTTTCCATCCACATAATGCAACTCGCATTTATCTGAAAATTTCTCGTGGAAAACATAAGCCCTCTTTTTCTGACTATAATTTATTTTTTCTTTCCAATGCTTTGCATACACTATTTTTCCCTCATAAAAATCCTCATCTGGGTCATAATGGTCATAGTGATAATGAGAAATAACAAAAATATCCGCTTTGCGGGCTAATTCTCTTATTTCCCTTTTATATTTTTCCAGTGCCTCAATCTCCAATGGCTTTGGGGGCAAACCGTAGCGATAAGGACCAAGGGCAGCAGAAGGATCTATAAAAATATTAACACGAGATTCAATAAAAACAGAAAGAGAACGAACTCCTAAAGAGTCCGATGCAACAGGATAAATTTTCATAGTAACCCCGCTTTCTGGAGGATGAGTATATCCTCCGTGGTAAGGGGCTCACCACGTTTGAACTTCTCGTAAATCTCTTCTGCTTTCTTCTTTATTTCGCTCTTCTCTTGCTTCTTCTTACTTGCCATTCTCTTCTGTCTCAATCCTGCTATTATCTTCTCAAAATCGCGGACATCTTTAGCAGCTGCTATAAACTGCTCATGCTCATCATCTGCAATTTTTTTGTTCTCTAGATAAAGACGATGAGCCTCATCTGCCTCTTTGCGAATTTCATCAACCTTCTCAAATAACTCAACCATTTTATTATGATGTTCCTGGGCCTCTGCTACAAGTTTCTCAACCTCTTGATGATATTTTTCTGCATTTTCCCTTGCCTCTTTAAGTTGTTTTTGCAATTCATTTAATTCTTTGTTTTTCTTTGTTTCTTCTTCTATAATTTTCTCGTATTCCATTATTTTCTTGTATAGTGAGTCAATCAGCTCTACAAGCTCTCTCTCTTTCTCTGGAGTTAAAACCATAGTCTGCTGCTTAAACTCAAGCTCTCTTAGTTTTTTCTTCAGTTTGCTAACATTGGGTAAATCTTTGCGAGGCATAAATTTTGAACGAGCATCCCTAAGCTTTGTAGATAGATCTTTTACCTTTTCGTTCCACTTTCTGCGTTCTTCTTTAAGCTCTTTAACCTTCTCGTTGAGCTCATCTCTAATTTTCTTATGCTCTTTTGCCTCTGCAACCATCTCTTTAACCTGTTTGTTTAGTTCATCTCTTTTATCAGCCCATTCTCTTGCCTCTTTATTATGTTTATCTCTAAGCATTCTATGTAATTCCATTTCTCTTTTTCTCTTTTCGTAGCGTGCTTCCAACTCTTCTAAAAGCTCAGGCATAGGAAATCACTGCCACGGGATAAGGGAAAAAGAATATAATAATTTCGTTTGTTTTCTAAATTTCTTTACCGTTTTTAGGTTTATGATGTTTACTTGGAAATAACAGAGTTTATTTAGGAGATGAGCGGAGTATTATTTTAAGGACACTCTCTTGACTGCTGTACCAAGTGAGGTTTTGGATATCAAAAAATCTGGTATCTGCATTAATATCATATGGTATGTGTGCAAAGGATAAAGCAGAAACCATGGCTTTCGAGAAGTTAAGTTCTACATTTATAGAGCAAATTGGCTTACCATTCTTTCCGCTATTTTTCGGGTACTTGTTTGGTCTCCATGCACCAAGCCATGTTAGAATTCCAGTATTCTTTGACCAATTAAGAGCAGTCATTATTGAGTTATTTATGTAACTCTTATTGTAAGAACAATCCTGTGGCCCACTAGCATAAATATGCCATTCAGCTAGTATGTATCCATCATTTGTGATACTGAGCTCACTAAGGTATGAAGGTTTTGATATTCCCGCAGGAGTCACAAATATTATTCGATATGGATCGACAGTTCTTATTTCTGATATAGTTTGCAAATACACTTTATTTAAAACATCAGGATAGCTCTTTATATCCCCACTTGATTCTATGAGCAAATCGTAGGAAAGGGTATATGGATAATTTTTAAAATACTGTGCAACTGTAAGCCACCACTTTACAAAGTGCTCTTGTGTACACTCATTTTTTGGATTTCCCCTCAATTCTGGAGCAGTATAAGTGATTATTGGTATCATATTAACCTTTAGTGTGTCATTTACTATTTCTTTAAGCTGAACGAGGACTGTACTATTTTTGGTAACATCCTCACCAATTCGTATACGAACATTTGAGAATCCCTTGTTTTTAAAATATGAGGGAACAATTACTCCTTTAGAGCGCCAATAAAAGTAGTAGTGGTTTACCCAAGAATAAGTCATCCAATCTACATTTATTCCAACTCCAAGCATCTCTTGATACTGCTTAGCAGTTATGGGATGTAGATATTGGGAATGTGTGGAAGAACTTGTTATCTCATTGCCAAGGTAAAATCCAAAAACAGATGAAAATAGCAATATCAATATTAATGTCAATATAAATATCTTTTTCAAGTTTCCCACCACTTCCAGCAATTAACAAGCAATTCCATTTCTCTTTTTCTCTTTTCGTAGCGTGCTTCCAACTCTTCTAAAAGCTCAGGCATAGGAAATCACTGCCACGGGATAAGGGAAAAAGAATATAATAATTTTATTTTTGAGTTTTGTTCTTTTCTTCTTGATATTTTTTGTATGCTCTATCCAATAAATCCGCGCTGTGATAGTTTAGAATCCATAGTATTATCATTGCCCAAATAACGGAAAGATAGAGATACCCTATACTTATATTATAAGTAACAGAGGTACTAAAGGAGACAAAAAGGGGGAAATATATCATAATGGACATTAGCAATGTGACTTTAAGCCACACTCTATGGAAGATATTTTTAGGTAATTTGCAGTAATACGATGCCACAATATTTTTATAATTCATTTGCCATTTATAAAATCCAGAATAATTAAAATCATAAGGTTCATGCCTGCAAACCCAAGGGTTTGTATAAGCCCGTATTCTTGGATAGTAAAATGTTAGTAATGTAGGCATTAGAAACAATCCTACAAAAAAGAGAATTGTAAATCCCCATAAAATAGTGGGATCCATACAAACACCCTATGGTAATTTATTCATTTCTCTCCAGATATCAAAGTAATACATCATCTTACAGGAATGCTCCACCATACTGGCCACAACAAAAGCCTCTTCTAAAATGCTGCCCCGGGCAAACACGCCATGGGAGTACACAACTGCTGCCTTTCTCTCTTCCAAAGCTCTAGCTAAATTCCTTGCAAGCTTTTCAGTACCTATACCCCCTTCTACAATAGGAATATCATGGAGGAAATAAGACCCCTCCGAATCTATGGGTACAATTCTATCCTTTCCCATCTCTCTATGAATTAATGATTCTACCACAGCAAAGGGTGAGTGGTCATGAATTATTGCGAGTGCTGATGTATTTTTATAAATCTCTCTATGTGCAGTTACTTCAGAAGAGGCAATTAAATCCAAGGATGTAGGCTCGTAAATTGAAACACGAACAACATCATCTTTAGTTATTTCATCAAGCATCGAGCCTGAGCGAGTTATGTACATATAGTCCCCGACGCGAACGCTTATGTTTCCAAAATGAGAGCTTACAAGGCCTTGCTCAACTAGCTTCTTACCAAATTTTGAAATCTCTTGCCACATAATCGGGTATAATATTCAAGATTTTTAGTTTTTGGGATGTTTAATTCAATTAAAAATTAGAGAGAGGATATTGCATCTTTCAATTTCTTCAAGTATTCTTTTGTTTCTTGAGCGCCTCTATCTGTCATAACTATCATTGTTCTAGGTCTATCTGCTATAACTTTCTTAATTTTTACATACCCTTCCTTTTTTAAAGTACGAAGATGAGAATCCAGATTTCCAGGGGTTATTTGCAATG
>WAKY01000162.1 GCA_015523135.1 Candidatus Aciduliprofundum sp. | reverse complement strand
TTATTCCACAATTCTTTTACATCTTCATCTACTTTCAATAACAGAATTTTGTATTTACCATTTATTTTTACATCTCCTGCTATAATCCAGCTATCCTTAGCTCTACAAAAATCAGTGAATATTGTATCTTCCCCAAATTTGTAATTAAAATGTTTTATGTTTCTCATTGACCAGTAAGAGATTTGATGTATTAAATAGTTCATTCCTCGATCTCAACATTTTGAAATCAGTTATGTATAGAGGATGACATAAAAGTTAACAACCTCCTTTGGGTAGATTTGAAATATTCGAAAATACTAACCTTTAACAGGAGATGCGCAATGGAAAGGAAGTATAGAGAAATGAGAGAAATAACCCACGAAGATTATCTTGAATTTATCAAAGAGAATGATAGCGTAATTATTGAAGATGTGAAAATCAAACTTCATAAAAACTGGAAAATAAAATCCTACGGTCCACCAAAAGATTATGCTCTTGAGCGCACAACAGTATGGAGCTTTCCGAACCGCGGGAGTTGGGCAACTCACAGGGGAGATTACAGGGGAAACTGGTCGCCATATATCCCGAGAAATCTAATTTTGAAATATACTAAGAAAGGTGAGCTGGTTCTGGACCAGATGATGGGTGGTGGCACAACACTTGTAGAGGCAAAACTTTTAGGAAGGAATGCTATTGGTGTGGATATAAATTTTGATGCTGTTATGGTGGCTAGAGATAGACTAAATTTTTCATACAATCCGCTTTTCCCAGAATATAAAGAGCCAGTAATAAAAACCTATTGGGGTGATGCTAGAAATCTGGATAAAATTGAGGATGGAAGCATTGATCTCGTTGCCACACATCCACCTTATGCAAATATAATTTCCTATACAAAGAATAAAAATATCAATGATGATCTTTCACAACTACCTTTTGAGGAGTACTTAAAGGAAATGAGAAAAGTCGCAGAAGAATCGTTTAGGGTATTAAAGCCCGGTAAAATATGTGCAATCTTGATTGGAGATACAAGGAAGTACAAACATTATGTTCCAATAGCATTCAGGGTGATGCAGACATTTTTGGATGTTGGATTTATACTAAAGGAAGATATCATTAAATTGCAATGGAATATGAAAACTACAAGAGAGAGATGGCGTGCTAAGGAGTATAATTTTTATCTCATTGCCCATGAGCATATTTTTGTTTTTAGAAAGCCCGAAAGCGAGAAAGAGTACAAAAAATATAAATTCAGCAGTAGAAAATTTTAATTTTTAAATTTTCAAAAATCCATTAATTATTTATTTGCAAGCACCCACCATAACGGTTTAGCATTTGGGTCATATTCTTTATGCTTTTTATTATCCTTTTTTGTAAATCTCACAGGTGGTGGATTTCTGGTTGCGCTCCACAAGAGTTTATCAATCTCCAACTCTCCTGAAAGTACGCACCTTATCCAGCCTTGCAAATACAAGTACTTTGGATCAAATTTGCTATTGAAATGATAGCCTACCTCCTGCTCTGCAAAAAATAATTGTGCGAGATATAAATCATATTTTAAACTCTTTAACTCTTTACTAAATTCTAAATTTTTGAAATCTTCGGATATTTTGTGGGGATCTTCCCCATAATACAATCTATCAAATGCAAGCATCAAATCTTCTTTATAGTGGGGATGAAATCTTAGCTTGAATTCCAAATCTAAGAGAATTCTCAGATGGTTTGGCATAAATTCATGACTTTCTTCTCTTATCCATATCTGGATGTTCCTTTCTGCTGAGTATTTCCTTTTTAAATTCTTTCCGGGTTTTTGAGGACGCTTTACCACAAATTCGGTGTTGTTTTCCTTATATATTCTTTTTTCAGAACCCACTGGGAGAGCTCTTACTGTCTTTATTAGGTTATCTAAATCCATAGGATAGTTGATTTTTAGAGAATTCATAAATTTAGTTTAAAAATATTTTAAGAAAATTTAAAGTAAAAATGAATTAAATTAAAATTACATTGATGCATAATCCACTTAAATGAAAGATAAAAGCAAAGATTTAGCAGAATGGGATGAAATAGGTTATATAATTTCAAGCAAAACAAGATTGAAAATATTGATAGCCATAGCTAACGAAGCCTCGACACCTTCTAAAATATCCGAAAAATTAGGTGAGCCTATATCCAAAATAAGCATAGCCCTCAGGGGGCTATCAGATATTGGATTTGTTAAATGCTTAACACCAAATAGGAAGAAAGGCAGATTATATGTTACTACAGATAAGGGAAGAGCAGCTTTAAAGAAAATCCACGAAATGACGGATATATCATAGGCATTTTTACCATAATCTCATTTGTATCTTTGGAGAATTTTTAATTGGCTCGTAATTTGTGAGGGCATACTCTTTTATTGCTCCTCTCCCATTACCATTACTATTTATAAATCTCGGGGCTAAAATTTCAAAAAAGTGTATATTAGGAATGCTTTCGTATATCGCCTTGACAGTTGGATGGTATGCATTGCTTAGAAGAATTTTCACATTTTTGGAGGATAATTTCCTTATGGTTTTTGCTAATCTTTTCTGATCTTCCAAAGTAAAATCTTTTTGGTGATAACTTGTAAAATTTGCGGTGGGTGAAATTGGCATATAAGGGGGATCAAAATAAACAAAATCTCCTTCTTTAGCAGTGTATACAGCATCTTCAAAATCTAAAACCCTTAAAATTGCATCTTCTAGTGCTTTACTAACTGCCCTTAAATTATACTCATTGTAAATTGTTGGAGCTTTATATTTTCCAAATGGAACATTGAATTCTCCCTTTTTATTTTCCCTGTATAACCCATTAAAACAGGTTTTATTTAAATAGATAAAGAGTGCAGTTTTTTTTATCCTTTGCTCTTCTGTAAGAGTTTTCATTAATTTAAGAGAATTGTATTCTTTTCTGAATTTATAATAGTCCTCTCTCTCATATTTGTCTTTCACCATAGAAAGTTGGGCCAATAGCTGTTCTAAATTATTCTTTATTGTTGCATAGGCATCTATCAAATCCTTGTTGATATCTGAAAGATATGCTTTCTTTTTGATTTTTCCCTTTTTCCATAGATAAAAAAACATAGCTCCTCCGCCCAGAAAGGGCTCATAATAATCGTTAAACTCTATATTAAGCAATCCGATTTTTTCATATTCTGGGATTATATTTCCCTTGCCTCCTGCCCATTTTATAAACGGTCGTGGATATCCATTATCACCTCCTTTTAGTGCCATTCGTTTTTACATATGCTTACCCTATATTTAATCATTTAACATTACATTTTGCCAATACCTTAATATCCTCGGAGATAGTTATGATAAGGGATGAAGAAGAGAAGATATGTTAAAATTTCCAAGGAGCCGGAAATATCTAGCACACAGTTCAACAACTGGATGAGGTATGTTATTCAAAGCAGTGAGGATATACGAGAGATGGAATCTTTAATTTATTTGCAGAAGAT
>WAKY01000161.1 GCA_015523135.1 Candidatus Aciduliprofundum sp. | reverse complement strand
TAGAGCAATCAAATCTCTCACTTTCCACACATCATCCACTGTGGAATAACCTTCAATCAAAGCCCTTCCCTTCGTGGGTTTTAGAAGCGTGGTAAGCATTCCCACAGTTGTAGTTTTGCCTGCACCATTGGGCCCAAGAAGCACTGTAATGTGGGATTTATTGGCAGAAAAATTCACATCTTTAGCACCCCAAACCCCGTTGGAATATTTTTTGGCAAGATGCTCTGCAACCACGCTCATACTCCATCACCTTTACCAAGAGAACCATCTTTGGTTAAGAATTAAAGCCAGACCTGCAATTATTAGGAGGATTGGACCTATTATGCAGATGTTGAACTCTATTATCCCCAGCATCTCCAAGAGCCACAAGATCCCAATGGTTATTAGAAACACACCCCCTAAAATTGCTCCCACGGATATATAGCCCCAGTATCTCATTTCCTCACAACCTCCTTGACTTTAGATTTCTTGCTCACCTTCACCCTTTCTGCCTCAACCCGCTCCACAATACAATTATCTCCTATCGTGACCTTCTCACCTTTAACTAACTTAGCTCTAACGCTTTCCACATAGATTTCTTCCCCAAAAATTTCATCAACTTTCATCGTTCCAAGGAATTTTCTGAGAACTCCTCTCTTACTCTTTATCTCTATTCTCTCTGCAACAATTCTCTCCAAAGAACTCCTGCCATCAATTTTCATTTTTAAGATTTCAGCCTTCAAATTTAACCCTTTAACGCTTCCCTCAATCTTGATATTTTCCCCTTTAATTCTTTCAAAAACTATGGCCCCACCTAATCTTATTCTCTCACCTTTAATAATCTTTGCATGTAAAACTCCTCCACTGCTTATGTCTTCGCCTATAACATTTCCATCTACCTTGGCGCTTCCACCAATACTAAGAATATTTGCCCATATATTTCCCTCAGAATGAAGAGAACCTGCCACGGATAATTTCTTTGCTCTGATATCTCCTGTTACCTTAACACTCCCAGATGCCGATATGTAGTTATATCTACCGGCAGGAATAGTACATGCACCTGCACATTTATAATCCCTTCCCTGCTTATCATCGGCTTTATTTTCAATTTCCTTGCTCTCTACCTTCTTAAACACTTTCTCTTCTACATCCTCAGCAGTTGTCTTCTCATCCTCCGGAAAAAATTTTTTTAATTCTTCATCCATTTTTTCCATGGCTCGGGATAAGATATCATCTATTCCTCCCATAGTGGAATTTTCATATCCTCCCTTTTCTCTAATTTTCTTTGGCTCTTCCTCCACCTTTTCTTCTTCAACTTCATCCAAATACCTTTTTAAAATTTCCTCATATGTATCTTTGCTTATCTCGCCCTTCTCGTATTTCTCTTTCAATTTTCTTACGAATTCGTCTTCCATAATCAGCCATGGAATTATAGAATTTAAAACTTTTTATAAAAATTTTAACTTAAAAATTCAACTTCAACCTTGAAGTTTCAACTTAAAAGTTGAAATATAATGATGATATCCCGAAACTATGAATCCAACGGAAAAAATATCCTCTCTAATATCTCCTATTCGCATAAAACTACTTAAGAGATTGAGCGAGGAGAAGCATCCTGAGGAGTTAGCGAGAGAATTTGGCATAACTAGGCAGGCCATAGATAAGCATCTTACCCTCTTACATCACTATGGACTCGTGGACAAAAGAATAAAGGAAGGTGCAAGGCCAATGGTATTTTATAGGATAACATCTGAAGGTGAGGAACTCCTCCACAATTTTGAGAATATAGCTGAGGAGCATTTTATAAGCGTGAGAAAAAGATATAAGGATGAGCTATTAACCCTAGACAGAATGCTAGTGGACGGTGAGCTCAACGAGGGAGAATATAAGAGGAGAAAAAACACACTGGATAAGAGATTTGGCTGGGTGATGGAAGAATGGAGATAAGAAAAGGGAAAAGGGAGGATTTGCAGTACCTTCCAGCTATCCTTATGGAAGCGTATAAAGGTATAGAAGAGTATGGAGAGAAAAACATTGAGAAAGCAAGAAAGTATATAGAGGATTTGTATGAGGAAGATCCTGAGTGCTTTTTTGTTGCTGAAGATAACGGAAAGATTGCCGGATTTATATTCTGCAATCGATTCTGGTACAGCAAGTTTGAGCATTCTCATGTTGGAGCGATTCATGAAGTTGTTGTGCTTCCTTCTTACAGGCATGAAGGTATAGGAAGAATACTAATTGAAAAGGCAATGGAGAAATTGAAACCATCAAAAATTGAATTATGGGTCGGAGAAAAGAATGAAAATGCAATAAAATTTTATGAAAATCTAGGGTTCAAAAGAAGAGAAAAAACTGGAAAATGGATAAGAATGGTTTATATCGCATAAACGATCTTCTTCATATTTGGACGCTCTTTGTAGAACATTCTGCTACCACATTCGCATTCTAATTGTTGCACCCCAAGCTCACTAGTTAGTGGCCTACCACACCTAACGCACCTATACATTCACCCTCACCTTTCTCCATTCTTTATACACATCAGGAGTGTAGGCACCACCTGCAAACTTGAGCCCACAATGAGTGCAAACCCAAATACCTGTGGAGAGTCTTTTAACAGAGTAATGATGGCATCTTGGGCATAGATGCTTCTTCTCCTTCTCTTTCATAACATCTGCCCAGCGATAGCGAAGTGATATACCATATCTAGGGCCGAAGCGCCCTGAAATACCAACTTTCTTAGTCCTCTTTGACATTTGAATCACCAAGAATGATTTCTCTGACTTTTGCGCCGATATTCATGCTCATATTTATAACTTTCTGAACTTCCTCATAGGTGAATGTACCACAGAGTCCCTTCTGCATAGCATTTATGTGTCCTTCTTCGCTTGTTGTAACTGTTAAGCGAGCAGATGCTATGCTTTCCTCATCTAGATTTGGATCTGCCACGATCCAGTTTCCAATCTTGGCAAAGGTAACTGGAACAGGATAATGTTGCACAGGTAGACTAAAATCATCGCCCAACTCGTATCTTGACGCTGGAACAATTGCATTTGTAAGTGCTGCCAAAGCACCATAACCAGCTGCATCGAATAAATTACCATCGTAATCAAGCACATGAATGTCTATGAATACAACCCACACCTTTTCTCCTTCCTCAATTACTAACTTTTCAAGATCAACGGCATGGCCCTCCCTTATACCTCTATCCACAACACGAGCTAGTTCTATTGCCTCTTCTCCTGGAGGACCTGGTTCAAACGTTGGTGAGGCGAGGGGTGCAAGTTCGGCATTTGTAGTTAGAATTCCCATATTTGGAGTATCTGGAAAAGGCGTGCCTGGCTCAATTTTGACACCCACAAGAACCCTAGTATCACCCAAATTCACAAGGGCTGAGCCCTCAGCTCTGGGAATGTATCCTTTTGTAATTGTTAACTTTCTTATCTCATCAAAATTTCTTCCATCCACCCTAGTTCCTTGGGATGCTAATTTATGGATATACTTTCTCTGCATCTCAGGTATAACCCCTGCAGTAAATTTTGAATTAGTCATCTTCATCAACCTCCTTAATATATTTTCTCTTCAATGCTTCAACTTGCATTTCATGAATCTTCTTAGCAGCATCCATAGCCATCTCCATGGCAGTGGTTAGCTCCTCGTATGTCATATCTCCGTCCATTTGCAATAGTGCAATTTCCTTAGTACGAGGCATTATGGCCATAGGTACGTCTGCCTGTCCAAAATTGTCCTCCTCTTTGTTCAAATCCAAAACAACAACATCATCCACTTTACCAGCAGCGCATCCTACTATCAAATCTCTCATTGGTATGCCTGCATCTGCAAGTGCCAAAGAAGCAGCTGTTATACCTGCAACTCTAGTACCAGCATCTGCTTGGAGTACTTCAATATAAACATCTATACTTGTTCTTGGATATTTTTCTACAAATATTACGCTCTCAAGGGCTTCACTTATAACTTTGCTAAGCTCCACAGCCCTTCTATCAGGCCCTGGCCTTTTTCGCTCATCCACACTGAACGGAGCCATATTATAACGTGCACGAACTATTGCCTTATCCGCCTCTTGCACATGCTTTGGATAGGCCTCGTTAGGTCCATAAACAGCCGCTATGATTTTATTTCCGCCCCACTCAACAAAAGCTGAGCCATCAGCCCTTTTTAATATTCCAACTTCCATTTTTATGGGCCTGAGTTGATTTGGTAAACGCCCATCAATACGAAGCCCATTATCATCTATGAGTTTAATATCACTCTTCATTCCCATTACTCTCACCTCTATTCTCTTCCAAAAATTCTTTAACTCTATCTGTAAGCCCGTAAGTGTGGGCTTCATTTTCGATCATCCTTATTGCCTTTATAACAGTTATTATTCCTTCAGGAGGCCCTGAAATCCATATTATTCCATTCTGACCAACATAAATTCTACACCCTGTGTAATCCTTGAGCATTTGAATCATACTTCCTCCCTTTCCTATGACGCGAGGAACTTTGAATGGAGATATTTTTATTATATGGCCTCCTTCCAACTTGCGCAATCCCTGTTCTTTCAAAGTAATCCATACCTGACCCAGTTCGTTTACATTGCTTACCTTAGCAAGTATCACATCTCCTATGCTAAGGTATCTTCCTGTGTCCCCAAATTCAACACGCCAGGGTACATCATTTACATGCAAAGGCGCATAATAGGGGGCATTTATATCAACAACCCAGTTCATAGGTGCTAGGTCTATTATTTTTCCTATCACTTTGTCTCCCTTTTTCGGTATATAGCATCCTGAGAGAGGAATAACATTAACATACCCGGCACGGGTATCAACTATACCCAAATATGCAGAGTATAACTTTCCATTTTCAACAAAAACACCGTTACCGGGCTTGCCTTTCTCATCAATTTCCTCTCCAGGAACAACAATTTTTCGTATTGCTATTTTTCCTTCCATACATATTACCTCCTTAAAATCTTTGTTTGAACATTACCATGAGTTTTCTTATTTAACAAATCTAAAAACTCACCTTGCATACCAGCAGGAATTTCAACAACACCAATCCAAGAGCCATCTTTCTGCCATTCTTCTTGAAGTATGGTACCACTCTTACTCAGCTCTCCGTAAATCTTTCCATACATATCACCGCTTACCTTAATTGCAATTTTAATTTTTTCAAATCTGATGGGAATTACCATACGCAAAGCTTTGAGCACTACAGGAACTTGCTCTTCAACAGGTTTTATAGGATCTATATGAACCTTAGCCTCTTCCATAGCCAATTCTATTCTCTGAGGAGGATGTGGTGCTCCAGTCTGTGGATTTATAGCATTTCTTGCTATCTCTGCAATTATCCTTTTTTTCTTCTCTTCAAGCATCTTTCGACGCTGCTCTGTGGTTAGCTGAACTTGTCCCTTCTTAATTATCTCTTTAGCCACTTCGTTGACATCCGTAGTACCAAATACTTCTTTTATTATTTCTTCACTTGCTCTGTCTCCCTTATGAGCATCCTTAAAAATCTCATCTATGACCATATAATCTACAACATTCTCTATTTTCCCTGATTTAACATCATCTATAATATCGGGATCTACAAGAATTTCAAATCTATGCCCCGAGTGCTCGTACCTTGCTATGATGGCATCCTCAAGCCTTACCATTTTCACTCCTCTTTCTTCCCACTATTGTACTTCTCCACATACTTTGCAACTTCTTCCTCACTCATAATGGTGAAATGTCCATCCTTCTTTATATATCCTATTTCCAAGGTTATAGGTGTTATGCCATCCTCACTAACCGCATCTATTCCCTTCAAACCAAGCATTATGGCCTCTTCAAAGTCCATATCCTCTCTATACTCTTTCTCAAATAGCTCCATAACTGTATCTCTTCCACCACCTATGCAATCTGCCTTGTAACCCATAATAGTTCCGCTTGGATCCGTTTCCATAAGGTACACTCCACTTTCATCAATTCCTGCGATTAGCAAAGAAGCTCCAAATGGTCTCACTCCGCCATACTGAGTATACTGCTGTTTGTAATCGCTTATCCTCTTCACAAGATGCTCCACGGATATTCTCTCTCCATAAGTAACACGCTCAATTTGAGCTATAAGACGAGCATAATCTACAAGAACACGAGCATCTCCTACAAGGCCTGAGGTAGCACAACCAATATGCTCATCAATCAAGAATATCTTCTCCATACTCTTTGGATCAAGCAATCTACTCCTTATTCTCTTATCAGCCATTAAAACTACTCCATCCTTAAACTTCAAACCTATAGTTGTGGTACCTCTCTTTACAGCAGCCCTTGCATACTCCACCTGAAACAAGCGGCCATCAGGACTGAAAACCGTTATTGCTCTATCATACGCCATCTGCGCTGGTTGCATCTTTCATCACCTCTCAACTTTAAATGTGATATACGCAAACATTATAAAACTTTATCCATAAGAAGTCCCGGCTCCCGGATTCGAACCGGGGACCTGCGGATCTCTGCTGAGCGGCGTTTATGCCCTCCCTGGGCATATTCCAACTACAGTCCGCCGCTCTAGCCAGACTGAGCTAAGCCGGGTCAAAGAGGAGAAATGATAATTGGTATTTAAGATTTTCATCTTAAAAGTGGGGCGTTGCGAAGCCAGTCAATGTCGCTAATATAAAGATCCCTTATGTCTTTCAAACCAAGGGTTATCATAGCCAATCTTTCCAATCCGAGACCCCAAGCCAGCACGGGATATTCAATTCCCAATGGCTCAGTGACCTCAGGCCTGAATATACCTGCGCCACCAAGCTCAAGCCACTGCCCATTATAGTGCACTTCCACCTCCAAACTTGGCTCGGTGTATGGGAAATAGGAGGGTCGAAATCTAATAGTTGGAAAGCCCATGAGGGAGTAGAATTCTTTAAGTATACCTAGAAGAACTTGGAAGTTGGCATCCTCATCCATGTATATTCCCTCAATCTGAGTGAACTCAGGCAGATGCGTGGAATCCATATTTTCCCTTCTAAAAACTCTACCTATGGAGAACATCCTCACAGGAGGCTCGCGATGCTCGTAAAGATAACGGATGGAATTAACTGTTGTGTGGGTGCGAAGCATGGCTTTTTGGGCTATTTCCTCACTCCATTCATATCTCCAGCCACGGCTTATCCCTCCGCCGCTCTCATGCATCTCCTTTACTTTTTTCATATACTCTTTATCTTCAATAGAAATCTTGCTGGGCTTTTTCAGATAAAATGTATCTTGCATCTCTCTAGCGGGATGGTCTTGCGGAATGAACAATGCGTCCATATCCCAAAAAGCATTTACAACATAGGAACCTTCAACTTCGTCAAAACCCATCATTAAGAAAATTCTGCGTATCTTCTCAATTATCTGCGTTAGGGGATGAAGCTTTGCAGTGTAAATCTTAGGAGCAAATAAATTCACATCGTACCTCTTTAATTCATAATCTCTCCATTTCCCCGTTTGAATTAATTCCGGAGTAAGCTGGGTTATTTCCTCCTTTATCTCTATCCCTTGCTCAACAACTCTCTTCCCAAGAGTGGTGAGTGTGGCAAATCTCATAATTTTTTCCTTTTTCTTTATCATACCTTTTCTGCGGATAAAGTCATCTATTAGCTCCTTATCAACCTCATTCTCTCTCAAACAACTATTCTTCAACCTTTCG
>WAKY01000160.1 GCA_015523135.1 Candidatus Aciduliprofundum sp. | reverse complement strand
CTAACAACATTGAACTGCACATGGTGGCCTCCCCATCTGAAGAAATTTCTTATTAAAGCTGCTAATTTCTTGATATTTTCCTCATTTTCCAAAAGGTCACCAGTTAGCTTTTGATTGAGAAGTGCACCTCCTGTCTTTGCCCAGTCACATTTGGCAACAGTGCGAAAAACGGCAGCTATGCCTTTTCTATCCATACCTTGAACAGGAGATATTCCTTCAGAGACGGGATATCCAGCAATCCTACCATCTGGTGTTGCTCCAGTAACCTTTCCAAAATAAACATGTACAGTGGTAGGTAGAAAATATGCCCTCTTAGATGCTTTTCTAATTGGTGATGGATGATAACTTTCAATCATGTCAACCATAGCATCTACAATTTTTTTGGCTATTTCATCAGCGTAATCATCATCATTTCCAAATTTTGGTGTCCTGTTAAGAAATCTCTGACGCATAAGCTCATAACCCTTAAAATTATTATCTAGGGCCTTAATGACCTCCTCCATCTTGAAGAATTTCTTGTCAAAGACATTGTATTTGATAGATACCAAAGAATCAGTCAATGTTCCTAGGCCCACAACTTGAATGTACTGAGTATTGTATCTAGCACCTCCCGCATTGTAATCCTTTGCATTCTTCACACAATCTTCTATCCATAGAGAGAGGAATGGCACAGGCAGATATTTTGCATATAGGGTTTCAATTATATCATTGCCCCTCATCTTTATGTCTAAGAAATATCTGACTTGCTTTAAAAAAGCGTTCCATAGTTCTTCAAAGTTCCTAAATTCCCTAGCATCCCCTGTTTCTATACCTACCTTCTTTCCTGTACGAGGATCTACTCCATTGTGAAGGGTTATTTCCAAAATCTTTGGGAGGTTGAAATAACCTGTTAAAATGTATGCCTCTTTTCCAAATGCACCACTTTCAACGCATCCACTAACTCCAGAGGTGCGGGCATCCTCTAAGCTCTTTCCCTGCCTTAGCATTCTAACGATGAGCTCATCGTAGTTGAAAAAAGGTGGCTCACCAAATCCAGGACCTACAACCTTCAATGCCTCTATAAGAAATCTATCGGGATTTCTATTGCTTATCAGCACCGCTGTATTTGGCTGCAATGTTCTCATCTCACTAAGAACTTCCAAAATTAAATAAGAGAGCTCATTGACTCCATCATAGCCATCCTTGGTCAATCCTCCAACATTCAATTTTGAAAAATCATTATAGGTAAAACTCTCTTCCGCCGTAACACCAACTTTTGGAACAGCGGGCTGGTTGTTAAACTTGAGCCAAAAAGCTTGAAATAATTCCTTGGCTCTTTCTCTATTCAATCTTCCCTCTTTTACATCCTTCTCGTAAAATGGATATAAATTTTGATCAATTCTCCCAGGATTGAAGGAATCCCATGGATTTGTCTCATAAGTTACTCCAACATGAATGAACCAGTAATGCTGAAGGGCTTCCCAAAATGTTCTTGGAGCATGCTCAGGAACCCATCTACATATTTTTGCCATCTCTTCCAGCTCTTTCCTTCTCTTCCCATCTCTCTCATTTTTCGCCATATTTTGTAATTTCTCAGCATACCTATGAGCGTAAATCACTATTGCATCTGCCACAATGTCCATTGCTTTTAACTCTTCCATCTTCTCATAATACTCTGGCTCCTCTGGCTTTAACTCTTGCATTTCCTTCTTTATCTCCTTCTTTATGTCTAAAATTCCCATCTTAAATATTCTCTCTCCTCCTGCAGTATGCCCGGGAGAACGCTGCTCCATAAACTCAGTCCAAACTCCAGATTCATAGGCGTCCATCCACTCTTGCGGGAGATTTTCAAAAATTATATCCCTCATTGCACGACCTTTCCAGAAAGGTATAACCTCTTTCTCATATATTTTCTTAGTCTCTTCATCCACCCTATATGGCATATTTTCCCTCTCATTCAATAATTCCAAATCATCTAAAGAGTAAACATTTATTTCGGGATAAGTGGGTACTTCATTCACCCCTGTACCCCTTATTCCCACTATGAGCTGCCCGTCCTCAACAGGCAGACTAACATTTTCCATTAAATATTTAAATGCTAAAGCCCTCTGCACAGGTATGGATTTTCCCTTTCCCATTTCTTTTTTGTAGAATTCAGTTACCAACTTCGCTCTTTCAGATGAAATTTTTACTTCAGTATTCACACTTTCTTCCCTTAGCTTTGCAATTCTCTGATTAATAGGCCTTACAGAATTTCTTCTTTTTTCCATTTCCCTTTCAATCTTTCCCATACCGATAGCCATAGATCCACTCATATTTTTTCCTCCTTAAAGCGCCTATGAATAAAGAGATTATAATACTTTCGAAATTATCTGCCAACTTCTTCTAAACTCTCATAACCTATGCGCTTAAAAAGATAGAGATAGCTCACTTCGGCCATATTTATTCCTCTTTTCTTCATATTTAGAATATCTTGATAATATTTCTCTAAGGTATATTTAGAAAAGGTTAAAAGTTCGCATCTTAAATACCTTTCAAAATCTTCAATTTCGTCCTTCACGATATTTGGATACTTGCTCCTCAGCTCTTTCATCCATTCCCCTTCTATTTTCACAATTTTATCCACCATTTCATCACTCACAGGGCCAAACTCTATGCATTTATACTTCACAGCGAGAAGATTTGGGGAATGAATTAAGGCATTTTCTAAATCTTGAATATACGAACTCAAAGTTTCCTCAGATAAGGGATAAAAACGGGCCTTCCTCATAAACTTAAAAGTATTCTCTTTTCTGCACTCTTCATTTCTCATTTTTAACCTTTCAAACATCTCATACTCCAAGTTAGCTATCCTTTCCAAAAGTTTTTCCTTTTCCATTTACGATGAGCTCCAATCCTTCAGTACTTTTTTCAAAATCCCATACGCTTTATTCACATCTTCCATATCCACATGCTCATCCTTTGTATGCGCATATTTCAATTCCCCAGGCCCGAATACCACGGTGGGAGTTCCCTTATCCACCAAGCTCTGAGCATCGCTCCAGCTTCGAAATCCTCCTAATTCTGCATACTTAAGAAACTCCTTTACTTTGCTTTTCCTTGGGGAGATTTCAAATGGGGGAGATAAATCGTAAATCATGTGATTTACATTATACTTCCTTCCAATCTTATTTACTTCATCAATTATCTCCACAGCTGTTTGTACAGGCATGTAAATAAAGTCTACCAAAGCTTTAGCACTCTCTGGCACGGCAAGAATATAATCGCCGCCATCAAACATTTCCACATTTATTGCAGGCTTTCCCAGTAATTTATGCTCCATATTGAGAAACTTCAACTTTTTCAACTCGCTTATAAACTTTATTCCCTGCCATATCGCATTCTCTTCTTCCTTGGCGCATGAGCCGTGCATAGCCTTTCCCCAAAACTCAAATTCAAGCTCCAAACTTCCGGCTTCTGCTGTACATACCCTTAGGGATGTAGGCTCCATAGTTATGGCAAAATCGTGGGCGTACTTTTCCGCATATTTCTTCGAGCCTTTTCCCTCTTCCTCCTCGTCCACGAAGAAAACATAGCTAACGGGAAGAGTATCCCGAAACTCCTCTATGAGTTTGAGCATTATGAGTACACCTGCTTTATCGTCCATTACACCACGACCCCAAAGAATATTTCCTTCTATTTCTGGAGGAAAATAATCGCCCACTGTGTCAACATGCGCATTAATCATAAATTTCTCTTCAGGATTCACAATTATGTTGTATCTCTCCTCATCCACAGGCATGCGCTCATAATTCACATCCAGAGATTCTAGCTTTTCTTCTATGTGCCCAAGAATTTTAGATTCATATCCTGTCTCGCTCCTTATCTGTGCAAGCTCAACGAGCTCTTCAATCTTAATGTCCATAGGGAAGGTATTTCCTAATTCTCATTAATACTTTGCCCTAAAAACTTGCGAAGCCAGGGACCTAGAGCGTATATGAGGAACATTATGTAAAATACCTGCAAAACAGGCTTGAAGGAGAGAGCAAATACCGTTAAAGGAGGAAAAACGGTGGCTGCCAAGGAGAGAGATATAGCTTGAGAGCTTGCAGTGGCTCCAAGTATCAAAATCATTCCCTGCTCGTACCTGAATTTTAGTGCCCTAGCTGCTAAAATAGATAAGGTAGTTTGTATGAAGTAGTAAGAGAACAAACCGACTAGAACAAGCATAAAAATCTGAGGCTTCTCTATAACCTTATGGGACACCTTTGCCACAGAGAAGAAAACAATTAGAAGAATACCCAAGGCAGATACTCCCGGAAGATATTTCTTTATACCCATAAAATACTCTCTACCCCTCCTCTTTATTATTTCCCTCCTAGTGAGCATACCAAGAGCCAAAGGCACAAGAATGTAGAAGAGAAGGATTACCACGAGTTGCATTACATTAATAGTAGCGAATATCCCTCCATTAAAGTAAATTAAAATTGGGGAGAGAATTGGTATGAGGAGTAGACCAATAACAGCTATAACAAGAGCATCTGCCACGCTTGCATCCGCTATTCCGCTCCACCCTATGAGCATATTTGAACAGGGAATAGCACCTACTAGAACTAGGGCAAGGGCAAGGTCATCGTAACCAACCAAAAGGGTGCGAGTAAGGAAAAAAGCTGTTAAAGATGCTATGAAATAAGCGAATATAAGGGTTGAGATGATGAGCTTATAATTCCTTCCAGCTTTTTTTACCTTTTCTACCTCCATTCCGGTTAGCATGGGGTATAGCATAATGAAAACAGCAGCAACACTTATTGGCATTATGTTCATCTTTGTGAAATCAACATAGTAGCCCAAAATTAGGGCAATTATAAACACAAGGGTTACATAAATGTAAAGGCGTTTTTTGATATGCAGGAGAATTTCAAGCATAGGTACATAAATTTTTGGAATTATTTAACCATTTCTGGATAAATTTGAGTAAAAATAAGAGAATTTGTTTCGTAGAACTCATTCCATTCCCCACTTCACCACTCGAGAAGATGCTAGAATTCCAAGGATAACCCAAATTGCAAGAACTGCCACTGGGTACCAAAGATTGTGCCATGAGCTTAGTCCTGAAAGTTGTCTAGCTATCTCAGCTCCAGCTGCCGTGGGT
This sequence comes from Candidatus Aciduliprofundum sp., assembly GCA_015523135.1. Lineage (GTDB taxonomy): Archaea > Thermoplasmatota > Thermoplasmata > Thermoplasmatales > Aciduliprofundaceae > Aciduliprofundum. Next base: position 1,354 of record WAKY01000160.1, on the reverse strand, counting down.
ATTAAGAGAACAAAGTACCTCCAAGTCTCTGGAAGCACGCTTGCTGGATAAAAAACAGGAGGGAGGATGATGAGCATCATTTGAAGGGGATTGGTTATAGCTGATATATTAGTAGGCTTCTTTATGCGCATCACAATGCTTAGCCCAACTAGATTGCTTATTATAAGTAGAGGTGCCACGGCTATAAGCGAGGCAGCCACAATGGTCCAAGCGTTTAGATAAATAATAAGAATAAGCATATAAAGAAAATCCACCGCGAGGAAAACTAAACTGGAGATGAAGTATCCTAAGACATAGTGGAACGGTCTAACAGGGGTAGCTATGAACATATCCATTATTTTCTGCTGCTTGTCCCATCCTATACTCTGCGCCACAAGATTTACGCCCATTCCCCAAGCACCTGAGATAAACCAAGCAACAAGGACATTTTTTAATCCATTTATTCCACCCCACACAAACATCAGAATGGCAAAGCCCAATACAATGAAGAGGTCCTGAACAAGCCACATGGGCTGACGGCGAATCCATCTACTAGTAAGATAGGTAACGCCTCTAATTTTCCCCATTTGCAACACCTCCTACTAAGTAAAGGTATGCATCTTCCAGGGTTATCTCCTCAATGCCTATGCTTGCTGCTTCTATCTTCTCTGCGAGTTCCACAGCCTCATCCTTGCCTCTGACGTATATGACCTTCCTGTCCCCGAGGTCAATGTGCTCCTTAATTGAAATCTTTCTGGCATTTTTCACCACAATTTTGTGTGTGTAGGGTATCATACCCTTCAACTCTTCAGGCGTGCCCTGAGCTATGGTCTTTCCCTTGGCTATCATAACCACATAATCCCCGAGAATTTCCGCTTCCTTCATATCATGGGTTGTGAGGATTATTGTCTTTCCCCTTTTCGCCTCTTCCCTCAGGGATTTCCAAACAATATATCTAGCTTCCACATCCAACCCGCTTGAGGGCTCATCTAAAAACACAACGGGGGCATCTGAGGCAAGAACCATTGCAACTGCAATTCTCTTTCTCTGGCCTCCACTTACCGCTATGGCAGGAGTATTTCTTATTCCCCAAAGATCCAAGAGCTTTAGATACTTTTCACTCCTCTCTACGGCTTCTTCGGAGGATAATCCACGAATCATGAGATAACCTTTAAGAGCATCCCAAGAGCTCCAGTTGTTATCCACACGGACATCCTGCGGACATAGAGCAATCAAATCTCTCACTTTCCACACATCATCCACTGTGGAATAACCTTCAATCAAAGCCCTTCCCTTCGTGGGTTTTAGAAGCGTGGTAAGCATTCCCACAGTTGTAGTTTTGCCTGCACCATTGGGCCCAAGAAGCACTGTAATG
>WAKY01000159.1 GCA_015523135.1 Candidatus Aciduliprofundum sp. | reverse complement strand
TGCGGTCTCTCATCTCAAATCTCAATTCTACCCTGTTTCCAAACAACATGTGCAAAGAATCCAGATTTATCACATTTGTGTGCAGATTATGCCTGACTTTTATCTCTCCTAATTTTACCCATTCGTTGCTCACATTCGCATATACCCAAACCGTGGACTCAGTATGCGGTGGATTTGATGTAACTTCCGCAGCGAGCATCGCTCTTTTCTCTGTAGGCGGATTATCTATTCCCCGTATAATAAGTAAATTCTCGCTGCTCAGATTCAGCGTTATATCTATATAATCTCCCTTCTCACCTGTCCAGTAATTGCCATCAGGCTTGTTAATCAGCGAGGTAACATTCACACCATGATTGTCAATAGCAATTCCACTCTCTACATCTCTGTAAGCGTAAACCATACCATTATAGCTTTCTGCCACATGATAACCCTCTGGAGCCACAACTTTGTACAGCTTTACTGCATCTATGTAATCAGTATCCTGCCCCGGCTCTCCTATGCCTATCGTCACTCTGTGATTCATCTCCGTGGCATTGAACACATAGTAATCTCCCGTCTCAAGGAATGGCCTAGTTGCATTCTCTGCCCACACAAGCACATTGTTCTCCTCTCGCCAGTTATTCCCGCTGTAGGTGTAGAGGAACGGACAGCCACCGCCGCCACTTCCTCCTCCCACACTTACATCAATACCTTCACGATCTATACTATCACCATAAGTATCACTATAATAATCTTCAACTTTAACCGTAATATGATAGCTTCCTCCCATACTATAAAGATGATCTACTGTGGTATCTAAAGTATTTACATCGAGGTGTGTAGCAGGGGTTTTTGTTCCATCGCCCCAGTACACTGTGTAACTATAAAGTAATCCATTATCCCAGTCTGCATTTTTCTTATCCTCAGCATGGAAACTTACCCATACGTGATTTTCAGAACTACTTACGCCTGTGATATGTACATATGGCTGGTAGTTGCCTACATCTTTGTATCCTGCCACACTGCAATACAGAAGATATAATCCCTCACTTGTGGTATATATTTTATTCCCATTTTCCGTGCCCGTTACCACATCAGGATGCACTCTGATTTTTATCACCTGACCCTGTGTTTGTCCTGATTTCCATGCAGGAGTCCATATCTCAAATGAGGTCATTCCTTTACCTTTCGTTGTATATCCTAAATAATCTATGCCCCGGTAATGTATGTCCATCATCATTGGTGCTCCTCTGCCTGCAATTAAGTAGACCTTTATTTGGTAAGCATCATAAAGATCTGAGTGTGGCACTACATTTGGATCAAAGGTGAACTGGTAATAATCTTCACTATCAGAGCCTGTGATTAATCCTTCATAATATTTATACTCCGCTTCTTGGAGTTGATATTGTGTGGGATGCTTTGTGATATACATCATCCATCCCATATTTCCTATCACAGGCGAGCCTGCTGTGGAGTCCTTAATATTGCTAAGACTACCATCTATATAACGATACTGAGTATAACTCGATTGCCCATAACTGTAACTCCCGGTGAGGGCATACTGGCTTGAACTCTTAGGTTCACCTACTCCATTTGTATCATCCGCCACCACATGGATTGTTACATATGTCTCTATCGTTTTTGTTTTATCTTCCCATTCCCATCCTAATGTTCCCTTTTTAGCAATATCGTATCCTAATATTGCCTTGATAGTTATTACATGATTTTCATAATATTTAGAGGGTTCATCACATAAATTTGCTTGGAAATTGATAGCCATTGCAGCACTATCATTAAACCACCAGCGCCGTAGCACCCCTTTCGCATAGGCATAACCTAAAGCAGTATTGGAGGCTGCCACCGACTTTACTTCCTTAGGATTATTTATTATATGACTCTTAAGATTATCAAAAATATATCTTGTTGCAGTACTAGCGGCATAAGAACTTCCAGCAGAAATTACTGGCGCAAAAGGTGCTAAAGGACCAGATGCTGCAGCTCCCGCACCAGCAGCTGTTCCAGCAACATAACTAGCTGCTACTGATGCTGCATTCTCTATCTTATTAATCCATTCCACATCATAGTCTTTTTTATCTGTGAGATTATGCATTGCCACGGGATTTTTTATTGTTGGGATCTCTATACCCACATCGGAATCTCCAACTTGACCCGGAAGATAATCTTTGCTTGCACCAAGCCACAAATACTTCATTTTCCACCATTCGTTATTACCCAGATAATAAGGACTTCCCGCTGCAATTACTGTGGCATTGATTCTCAGGTTGTCAGTATCATCAGGATAGTAAGCATAAGTTTTTGCTCTTACTACCAAATCAATTCCAAACTTGCTATTCTGCACCGCGGTTCCACCCCATTTGTTTAGAGGCTCAATATGATATGTAGGATAAACGGTTCTCTTCACAATTATATACGGCTTAATCTCACTCGGCATGCTACTACCTGTCTTTTGAGGTGTATGTGTTACACTATTCCCCTGTGCGAGCCCTGCCATCACTGTTCCCAGAAACAGCACTAAAATCAGAATTCCCAAGATCTTCTTCACTCTTTTTCACCTCCTGTAACTATTTTCAAAACTACCTGCGTTTTCAACTCATGCATATCTTGCCATCCCAGCAACGAGGGATGGCCGTAATATGCCGTCACCGTGAAGATTATTGTATGGTTGAGATGCTGTGATAGCGAATCATCAAGATTTATCTGGAGAGCAAAACTCACACCGTAGAAATTCTCGTTTTTCCTGTCTTTATTCACACCAATCAGAACATGTTTGTAAAGCCAGTCGTAATAATAAGTCTCCCCCATAAAATTAGGCGTGGGATTTGGTGTGGCATCAAACCACAGATTTGTGCTTTCAATCCTGTTCTTTATCACAGGAATATCCAGAGAAATATTCTCATCATTTCCATAATCATACTTTATCACCAATTTCTGCAGTATGTAATCCCCGCTCAGGCGCTCGGCATATGCTGTAAGATTTCCACGAAGTTCATCAACATCATCCACATAATGTGCATAACTACTACATTTCAATATTATCCCGGTCTCAAAATTTTTGTTGGTGGAGAAATTTCCTGCATGTTTGTTGATACCCAAAATATAATCTTCTTTGGAATAGTTTCTATAGACTATGATCATTGAGGGATAGCTATTCACTACGGGCTTTTCCATCTCAGCCGCAGGTTTCCACCACTTCACCTTTGGCTGCGAGGCAAAATAGGCGCCTAAAAGAATTACTATCACTATGACAACTCCAATTCCGATTAGCAGACCTTTCATTCTCTTGCTCATCTTATTACCTCCAGGCATTCTTCATCCATAGACATCTCCTATACTCTAAAATTAATAAAATGCATGGAACTCCTCATATATATATATATTTCTCAGAGAATATCTCTGTAAGAAGTTAAGCATCACCAATACATTATGGCCCCACATTGTACATCCATAAAATGCCGTGTAAATCTAATCCTGCTAGCAATTCAGCACAAATTTGCCATCTTTCCTTATTATTTATAATAAATAGCAAGATAAGCAAAGGGGTCAAAATGAGAGGAAAATGAAAAGATAAATAGAAAAATACGGAATTTGCCAAATATGGCATGATTCTGATTTTTAGATGTTGTGTGACGGCAAATTTTGTAAGAATTAAAAGCAGAGATGGAATTTAAAAGAATTTGGAGGAGATGGCATAATTGATACAATTTTGACGGCTTCAAAGTACATAATTGAAAACAGAGCAAGTATTACACGGAGAAAATTGACATACACCAAGTTTAGCTGGAAGGATGAATTTTAGAAATGGTAAAATGATAACATAAAATTTTGAGGTTCAAAATTGCAAATTGAGAGGAGAAGCAGTGTATAACAGGAAAAATTGAAGGTTGCTGGACATAGACAATTTTAAATAGGGGTAGAAAAAGAATGGGAATAGGTGTTAGGGATGGGAGAGAACAAAGATTCAGCAAAGCTAACGATACGGATAGATAGTGCTTTGAAGAAAGATTTAGATGCCATTGCGAGAATGAAGAACACCAGCACGAATAGGATAGTGAGAGAAGCTCTGGAACTCTATGTGCAAGAGGAGCTCTACAAGAGGGCAGAGTACATATTGAACATAGAGGACAGGGTGGGAAATGAGATTTTCACGGAGCTTTATCCGCAATTAGAGGAGATAAAGAACAGGCTGGACATGATTGCGGATGCTGTCCAGATGCAGGGCTCACAGGCTGAGAAAACTCCAGCTAAAGAAGAAGAAAAAATAGATTTTCCAAGGGTACCGGGGCTGCATTACAAGGTGGATGGAAACAATGTAATCTACGAGGATGGTTCTATCTACAATCTTTATCTCGGTGCGTGGTTGGTGACTAAGGAAGAAGTGGCAAAGTGGAAGAGGAAGAAGGAGAGAGAAAGAAATTTGTTGAGGTGAGGGTTCTATGATAACCAAAACGAAGTTCTCCACGGGCAAGGATGCTGCGGTTAAGTTGGCGAGATACATAGAGAGGGGTATGAGCGAGAACAAAGAGTATGGAGAATTGTATTACGGGTTCAGGAAGATGAAAGATGGAGATTGGAGAGAGCTGGAGAAGATACCAGAGGAAACAACGGGTTATTCCCCAGCCGTCAGGCACATGATTATAGCACCAGAGAGGATGTATGATGAAAGAGAGTTCCACTACCTTGTTATTAAAGCTATGAACGAATGGAGAAAGAGAACGAGAAATTACGGAGTAAGATATGTTTGGGGTTTGCACTACAACACGGAGCATCCTCATTCTCACATAGAGATGATTTCCCCTTATCCAGAGGATTTAGTGATGGAGAGAGAAGATTTAAAAGAATTCAATAAAATTGTGGAAAATGTGTTTGGAGAGAAGATTAGGAGCGAGAAAGAGTTGGAAGAAAAAATGGAAAAGGAGCTGGAAGAAGCAGAGCAGTATGAGGTTGGAGGATGATAGGGTGAATTACAAGACATTCATAAAGAAGGTTGAAAGAGATTTGCCCTTGCACTTTGATAGTTTGGATGAATGGGAGAGAATAATGCTATTTGGCTTTGATTTCTTGTTTTCCAAGCCCAATAGATACATCGGAGTTGCCATAGAGATATACTACGAAAGACATGCAGAACAGCCATACCAAATCTTCATATATTACATAACCAACGGGCATAGCTATGGAGAGGAAATATACGATGGATGGGCTGATACCCTGACTTCCGCATATAATCAAATCTATGAGAAGTTAAAGGAGCTGACGAAGGAGGAAATAGAGGTTGAGGGGTAATGCAGAGAACTGCATTGAGCCCAGAGAGCATACACGAAGCTGAGCAAAGAAGGAAAGAAAGAGAGGAAAAGAGAATTGTTCAATTCGCCACTCTTGGTTTGTTGTTCTTCTTCCCCCCGTTATTCATAGCCCCATACATCTTTGGCTCTTTGCGTAGAAAAGATTACTCAAAGATACCCGTTAAGAAGGTTTTGGATAAGAGAAGATTATGGAGATTAACATTCTTGATTACTTCATACACCCTTTCTTACTTTCTCATCTTTCCCTTCTATGCGAGTTTGGGAAAGAACATATTTCCTTTCTGGAAGCCATTCGTTTCTTATCCCCTTTCCGAGTTTTTGGTGTATCCCCATTTCTCCCTCTATGAGAACCTATACCTCTTTACTCTCTACGGGTTGATAGTGCCAATAATCATAGCAATTCCTTTGGCTGTGGTTTTGAAGAAAAAATACAGGTTGAGGGTACCACCAGATAGTTTGGTAATTCCCACGAAACAGGGAAATATCGTGATAGAAAAATACAACACGGGAATTATGGTTGTGGGTGCCCCCGGTTCTGGTAAAACGGAGTTGATTAAGCAAGTCATATATCAATTCCCGCAAAAGAAAGATTATGTTTGGGTTATCTTTGACCCTAAAGGAGATTACTACGAAGCGTTTGGAACGGAGAAGGACATAACCCTTAGCGTTGAGAATTCCTCTTACGCTTGGAACATTTTTTGGGAGATAGACCCAGAGAGAGCCACGACGGATGCTATTGAGATTGCCAAAGAGATATTCCCCATAGAAGAAAGAGGAGGAGAGGATAAGTTTTGGGTAGTCACCTCCCAGCAACTCTTATCTGCATTCATACTCATATTTTACAGACAGGCATTAGAGACATACAAGCGATACTTCTCTGGCAAAGTGGATAGAGAGAAATTAAAAGAGTTCTTGCCCACGAACGAGGATTTTATGAATTTCATTAACCAGCTAACGATAGAACAAGCGTATAATCTTTTAGTGGAGCAGGAAGATTTAAAGAGCGTTGCAGAGTATATCAATCCACAAGCTATGAAACAGGCAAGTGGTGTTTGGAGCAATTTCTATTCACGCATTAACGAGATATTCATCGGAGATTTCTACAAGACGGCAGGAAAGAGACAGATGAGCATTAGAGATTACATAGAAAATCCACAGGGTAGGAAATTGTTCATAGAGTACAATGTGGAAACGGGAGAAGCAGTAGCACCGATATTTAGATTGCTGGTGGATAGAGCCATAAAATACTCCTTTGCCAGAGAGAACCAATATAATAGGAGAGGAGAACCGAAGAAGAAATACTTTGTTATAGATGAATTCCAGCTAATTCCCAAGTTGAAAAGGTATCAGGAATTGGTGAATTTTGGACGCTCTTACTACATAACCTCAATCATAGGAATACAGAGCATAGCACAGGTTATTGAAAAATACGGAAAGGATTCCGCAAATGCGGTAGTTGCTGGACATGCCTATTTATTTGCCCTCCGTGCCTATGATAGTGCTTCCTCGCAGTTGATACGCTCAAGGATTGGAAAGAAACAGGTATGGCAGAAAGAACCCGTGCATGTTCAAAGTAAAGGCAAAGGAGTTTATATCGCAGATAAATACACGGCAACGGAGTATTTCCCCGTGAGCGAGGAGCATTTACGCACAATGCCCGTTGGACAATGTATAATCGTCACTCCCGATGGATTTAGAGAAGTGAATCTCTACACTTTTCAAGAAGGTAAGAGAATAATTGCGGGAATTTCTAAATAGTCTTACACACCATTCAATATGCAAATTATGCCGGAAATTACAATCAACACTACACCGATATTTTTGCCTTTATATCTTACTCATAAATGGCATTTTCAATATAGGCAATAATAGATTTGACATCATTCCAAACCTCTTCAAATTTAGGTACATTCTTCACAAATTGTGGGAGATACATATTCCAGCCTGTTCTATATTCATTTTCATATTTCTGAAGTTTGGCTATACTAATATCCTTAACACTCAACCCTTTGATCTCCAGCTTTGATGGAATTATCTCAATTATTTTATCCATATCAATTTTTACAGAATTCTTAATGAACCACAAATCATAGAGATCCCTCACTCTAGTTCTTTGAAATAAAGCTCTTATTTTCTCTGCAAAAATCTCTTCTAAAGAATACGCATTAATCTCTACATCTTGGAGATAGTGTAAATAGTCATCTTCTTCATTGTGATAATTTAGTTTTTTAATATTTGTAGAAAGAATGGTTTTCTCGTATTTATCAAGCGTGACATCTATTTTTATGACAGGCAAAACTCCTCGCCATTTTAAATTCGTTTTGGGCAAGTAGGGATGAAAAGGTATTTTTATTTGATATCCCACTACTTTACCCTCGTTAAACCTTGTTCCTTTTCTTTCTTTTATGACTATATTGTCCATTTCAAACTTTACAGGACTTACCTCGTTTACCTTTTCAATCTCATCTTTGAAGATATCTCGGAGAATATTTCTCAATGTATTTGCATCGTAGATAGCATTGTAATCTACATCAACAGAGATCCTGTAATTCTGAAAATAAACCTTTCTAATACACGTACCCCCTTTTAAAATAAAGTTTCTCCAATACTTGCTTTTCCACATGGCATAGAGAATCCAGTTTATAGCATAGTCCTTCATCATGTTATTATAAGAATCACCACTCCAGTAACTATTCAAGTCCACTTTGTATCCCTCCAGTATCTATCAGGCACATTTATCCTAAGGCCCCACTTGTAGTTAAACTTTCCAGCATTAGGACCATTTGGATCTAAAAGAGAATAACTTCTCCTATCTTTCCTTGAAAGCATGTTGAAAAGTACATCCTCTATTCCCCAGCCAAATAGTTCGCTCACAAGTCCCAATCTTTTTATCACCGCTTTGTTGTTGAACTTGCGAAGATATTCTATGAGCTTTTCCTTATCAAATTCTGCATTCGCAAGAGCATCAAATAATTCCTCCATGGTTCCTGCATACTTGGGCTTGTCCAAGCAGTCTATTATAGTCTTCTCCCTATCCGTAATGAGAACTTTCTTACCATTTATTATTGCTTCTGTAAATCCAAAAAACTTCTCTGGCTTGACATTCACAGGCTTGAAATAGAAAAACGAGATTTTTACTACCTTCATATTCCCATACTTTACAACATTGGTGTATGCCTTCCGAGCAGGTGTCTCAATATACACAATATTAGGACTGCGGTTGCTCCATCCATAATAGTCCAATGCACTCCAATAAGCAACTGCCGAAGGTTTCGCTACAAGATCTACCATCATATAGGGATGCACATTGAGGTTCCCAGAGCTATGCGGATTGACAATAAATACACCTCTTTTCCCAGCATCAATCAATACACCTAGCTCTTTGAGCTTGCGAAGATAATAGTACGCATTATCCTTATTTAGATTGAGAGCTCTCATAATTTCTCCTTTTGTAATTATACCGTCCAACTCGCCTACCTTCAAGATTGCATTTATCATATTCATTTTTTTCACTATATATTTTATTTTTCTACATGTTTATGTAGAATATTTAAATATATAAATCTTTCCCCAAAAGTTTCTGTGATAGTGAGATAAGAATAACTCAACATATTAAGGGGATTTATGAGGATTATAAGTTAAAAGATGGGGATTATCTTCCAGTAAGAATTGTTGAGAAAATGCCGGTTATAACTCTTTTAGGATTTCCTCTTTCTTCCTCTTGTAATCTTCCTCGGATATTAACCCCTCATCCAAGAGTTCCTTCAACCTCTTTAATCTCTCCTTGACTTCCACTTGAACGCTTTGCTTGGGCTGTGGTTTTTGTTGCTGGACATTCTTTTGTTGTTGGGCTTTCTTCCTCGCTTCTATTTTTCTCCTTCTTTCTTCTTCCTCCATTTCGTATATTACCGGGTGTGTGAGATATATCTCAATCGCTCCATCCACGGCAAATGCCGTTGTGAAAAACAAGAAAATCCAGAAAAACCCGCTTATTGCAAATTGCAAATCAGTATCCATTTTCCCAAAATAACCGAAATTTCCACTCCAATACACTATTAGGTAGAAAGATACCAGAGCTAACAGAACATACGCATTTACATTACAGCACAACCTTGAAATCCACGGCTTCTTTGACTTTCTCCAGAGAGCATACGGAATGAAGTAAATGTAAAGAACGAAGGCAAACATTGAAACATAAAATACTGCCTTTTCAAATAAATGCCCACTTGAAAGTATGTAGTGCTTGAAGCCCTCATGGGTGAGAAAGTGAAAGCCGTAAAGTGCCGTGAAGAAATAAAAAGCGAAAATTATTGCGAAGATTATGTCAGAGTAAGCTATGAGACCTCCCAGATAATCCCTCTCTTGTGCCATCTACACCACCTCACATTACACCAGCATAGATTATCGCTCCACCTTCCATCTTCGGTATCTCCCATTCTTCCTCATCTTTCAAATTGATGAAGATTACCGCCATTAACCTGTCTCCCCAGCTATCCATCACTCTCTTGGGCTTGTCTGGATTTATCAGCACCGCCATTCCCTTTCCACGCTCAACATACCAGAACAGCTCTCCGATTGCACTCACAACCTCTTTATCACCCCTGTAGAGCGTAGCCATGCCGAGTATGTGCTTTCCCTTCGGTGTGTCAAGAACTAACTTTAACCTATCACCCTTGAATTCTCTTTTCTCATAATTTCCTTGTTCCATCACCTCATCTCCCCAGCTCCAAACTATCTCTCCCTCGTATTCCTTGGTATTGTACTCAGTGCCAAGAGCCCTCAAAACTCCATCCTTTACCTCTTTCCACCAAAGCTCTTTGAGCCCCTCATCACTCACTAAATACCTTGCCTTCCTCTCAGTTATGTAGTAATATTCTCCATTCTCCGTTATCCACTCGTACCAATCGCTCTTTGCAAAGGTATCATTTATGTGTATAACCTCGTAGTTAATTCCTCCTCCAAGCAACATGTTCTTCACGAGGATTATTCCCCTCTCACCTTCCATGCGTGGAAGGAACTCTCCCACGAACACCCTCTTTTTCCGAGCTTCCATGCAGTTCAGGCAGAACGGAGATTCCATCTCTATGGTCCCGTAAATGAAAGGGTCTTCGCCGTGCCTTTGCGGTTTTACCGTTATTTTGCCCCCCTTAAACACGAACCCGCCAACCCAAACTACATCTCCTCTATACTCTCTCCAATCCCATTCGTCATAATACATCCTTACCACCTCTAAACCCGCTCCATCCAGCAGTCCTTACCTTTATCTCCTCTATGTCCTCATCCGTGAATGGTAGGTTTAGGTAGTGGTTCATTGCGGTGAAAAGGGTATGTCCTTGACTCATGGCTATCAAGGGTATTGCGTTTGGATAGCTCACTACAAGCCACGATTCCCAAGTTTTGCGGAATGTTTTGACACTTATCTTTCCCAGTCCCGCCTTGTTTCCCCAGAAGGTTAGCATGTTGTTCAGGATTATTCTCTCTGGCATTTTATCCACATAGAGTATGAAATTCTCTATGTGCGTGATTCCCTGCGTGGAGAGATAAACATACCTCTCCCTCATGGTTCTCTTCTTCTTTCTGGACGCCTCTGGGGGAAGATAAATGCTCCTCGTGTTCCTGTCAAACCACTCTGAATGTTTTTGAAATCTCTGCAATTCCACATATCTCATCCCTGTGTAGAGCAGGGCATTTATTATCTCCCTGTACCTGTATTTCAAATCCTTGCGGAATATGGTGTCTAAAAGAGCATCGTATTCCCTTGGACGCAATATCCTTACACCATTCTTTATTATCGGTCTCATTTAAACATATATAATCCACTTTGGAAATAAAACACCTTCGTTTCGTTTATTTTAAACGATACTAAAACTGCCCGTTTATTTATATACTCTATGGCTTTGAGAAGGCTTTTATATATGGCTAATAGTGTCGTTTATGGTTAAAACAAAATGATTAATACCAAGCCCCTTCCTGTGTTGAAAAATGTTTCTATTTTCCAATTTTCAGGTTTATTTTCTTTCGGGAAAATCCGTTCTACACGGGATTTGAGATTAAAAAATAAAGTTTAATAAAAAACTTTTTTACTCCTTTTTCCATTACCCTTTCCGTATATCACCCCTGAAACTTTTCTTTTTATCTCTATTTACTTGCTATTTCGTGGGTAGAGAAAAGGTTGTAGCCCCGTTTATTCCACTTTATAGATTGCCCTTTTTACACGAAAAAAGGGGGTTTTGTGCTAAAAACCTAATCTATGAGGCACATTTCGCAAGCGTTGCCTCCCTCACTATCTCATTTATTCATTTATGCTATTTATCTTGCTAATTAAAACTTGTGCATTCGTTTATCACTTGTGATTTTATGAGAATGATGGTTTTTTCATTTACATGTTTATAATTAGGACATATGAAGATTTGGTTAACACTTGGTAGGTATGAGAAGTTTGGCGTGAGCCAAATTTAAGTAAGCACAAAGATGCATGCCTCATACACGTATGCTAGGCGTTGGTGATAGCCCGAAGTGAAAAATAAGAGGGCAGAAAATCAGGAATGAGACGGTGACAAATTTTAATCATATAATCATATTATGTTATATAATCCTAAATAAGTGATTCATTCTCATTGCATCCTCTACAAATATTCTTAAGTGATATACTTTACATTTTAATAGTAACTGGTTCCTAAATATATTAACCTGTCATCAAAATCACAACGTAGTAATTGGCACTCTTTTCCTGATTTGTTTGATATTGTAATAGGTCAGGAGTTCTTTGTATACCTGTACCTCTTACCTCAGATCTTTTCATGTATTATATTGGAAATTATCTTTTTATAACTTTTCACGCGATCATCTTTTATTTTGATACCACATATGTTTGTCACTATTATGTAAAATGATAAGGTGAGGAAGATGGTGTGGAATCTCTTGACCTTGCATTTTGTTGAAGGGTGAACTTTATTAAAGTGTGTGCTTATACTTTACTGTGGTTGAGCTCAGGGATGAGAATGTGGTTCGGATTACCGGGAAAGTTGATGTTGGAAAACCCAGGAGCAGATGGGACAAAAACGTTCCCGTTGAGGAGAGCCCGTACTATCATAAGGGTGAACCCATATTCTACGACGATCGGAATATAGACTTCTCCAACAAGCTTACGGTAGTCGATCTCTTCTCTGGTGCTGGAGGATCCTCTCTTGGCTTTGAAATGGCAGGATTTAATGTTGTACTAGGGGTAGACATCCACAGACCATCCATGGAAACATTCCTGCACAATCACCCGAGAGCAACGGGAGTGCTTGGGGACATAAGGAAGGTCGACGAGAGGAAAGTGCTTGACATGCTCAGCGGGCTTGAGATACGAATTCTCATGGCTGGTGTGCCCTGTCAGGGTTTTTCTCTCAACAACAGGAAAAGGCATCCGGATGATCCACGAAACTACCTTTTCCTGGAGTTCATAAAGTACGTGGAGGCTCTAAAACCGGACTTCCTGGTACTTGAGAACGTTTCCGGCATGAAGAGTCTGGCCGACGGTTCATTTGTCAGCGAGATAGAAAAGCGCATTCGGTTGGCCGGCGAGAGGAATGGCAAGAGGTACCGAGTGGAGCACAGGATACTCAACGCCGCGGACTACGGGGTCCCCCAAATAAGGAGAAGGCTCATTTTTCTCGCCAGCGCGGAGGGGTATCCCATAAGGTGGCCAAAGGGAGAGTTTGGCAAGCCATGGAGGCCCTACAGGACTGTCAGGGACGCCATAGGGGATCTGCCGAGCCTCATGCCCGGGGAGGAAAAAACAGAGTACGAGGGTCCGCCGCAGACAGATTACCAGAGAATGATGAGGGGCAACTGCAAGCGCCTGAAAAACCATGTAGCTCCGAGGCACCCGCCCAGCACCATAGAGAGAATAAAGAGAACCAAACCCGGGGAACCTATGTACCCTCGTTTCACCCAAAGGATAAGGCTAAGCTGGGACAGACCAAGCCCCACCCAAGTGGCAGGCGGAATCCGCCCCCAATTCCAGTTCGGACACCCAAGGGATCCCCGCGGTCTGACGGTGCGGGAGAGAGCCCGCATACAGAGCTTTCCAGACTGGTACGAGTTTAGGGGTGGCATAGTCCAGGGGAGAGTACAAACGGGCAACGCCGTGCCCCCGCTCCTGGCCAAGAGCATAGCTAAGGAGATAAGGAGGGTGATAATTGAGTATGACTGAAGAGCGGAGGCTATCTGAAAAAGAGACGGCTTTTGTGGTGGGAATCATGCGGTGGGGCTCAGAGAACTACAGAGATTTTGTGTGGAGAAGGGAGAACGGGGACATATTCGTTGTCCTTGTTTCGGAGTTCCTTCTGAGGAAAACGAAGTCTGAGACCGTAGACCGGTTTATGAAGGAAACTTTCCTCAGGAGGTACCACACATTCTGCGATGTGGCCGCCGACAGCATGGAGAGCCTCAAGGAGATTCTGAGACCACTCGGCCTTCACAACCAACGGGCACCAGCGCTCTACACAATCTCCGAGACCCTGTGCAAGATGGGCAGGGCACCCACGTACCAGGAAATACTCAAACTCCCGCATTGTGGGAGGTACATCGCAAGCGCCGTGGACTGCTTTTTCTGGAAGAGCAGACGCCCTATAGTGGACCACAACGTGCAGAGGGTTTTCAACAGATACTTCTCCCTACCCAAGGCCGTGGAGATACACAAGGCGGAGCACCTCTGGAGATTTGCTGAGAGGCTCCTTCCCGAGAGGAACTTTGTGGAGTACAACTACCACCTTCTGGACTTCTCAGCGCTAGTGTGCAGGCCGAGATCACCTAGGTGCGATGCGTGCCCCATTAGGGACACCTGTGATAACTATCTGAGTGGGAGGGGATCTTACAAGGAGATGTGATAACATGTTTCGGGTATGGTACAGCACAGAGGACCTGGCGGACTGGCTGATAGAGAACACAGATCTCAGCAAAATGGATCACACAAAGGCGAAGCTTGCTGAGAGCGATGCGAGCAAGCCCCGGGAGTTCCACAGGATGCCCGGGCACCTGAAGAGCATACTGTATTTGGACTCCCCAGACCTCATAGTTGAGCTAAATGGCGACCCTATAGTCGCCATAGAGGTGACAAGGGAAGCGGGAACGGGGCACAATGTGTTCCAGAGGTTCGCCAGGATCGCGGCGGCGGTTGAGAACCGTGTGCCTGCGATGTACATATACCCCAAGGCGGTTTACATATCCAGGATATCAGGCGCGCGCTGGGACCTCATAAACCCTAATGTTTACCTGGCCCTTGAGCGGTTGATGCGCATATATAACATACCTGCCCTGCTTTACCACTACCCTTCTGAGTACTCCGAGGAAAACCCCGGCCCACCCCGGGAGATGGGTTCAAAGGGTCTGCTGAGCGACCCAGCGCACCCCTCCGCACCGCGGTCGGACCACGAGGAGATGCAATCGTTCTTCGAGGCTGTGAACAGGATCGTTGAACTCTCCCTCGGGAGTGAAAGAAGGCCATCCATCCCTCTGATCAATGATAGGGTGTTTGCTGACCGGAGAGATGCTATGCAGAGGGCCTACGGGGAGAGGGTGGGCAGCAGTCAGCAATGGTTCCCGGACACATCTATCTTGGAGGTTGACACAGATGCCCTGCTTAGATACCTGAGGGAATATGCAGGAAGGGGGTACGACTTCGGGGACATGCTAACATCTCGTGATAGAACGGTGATATACCACGTGAACGCGAGGTTCCGCGGTGATCCGTACCCTGGTGTCCTGTCTGCTGTGGACTACCTGTACACGCGCATAGGTCCAACGTACGAGGATCGCGACAAGAACCTGGTGATGGCCTGGGGAAATGTGCACTATAATGATAGAAGTGGTGAGATCACAATCACCTCGGACAAGGGTATGTCAGCAAACGATTTTTTGTCCACGGTGTCATCTGTCAGGAGCAGGGGAAAGTGCCTCCTGGGAATAAGAGACTACGAGACCCTGAGGCGTATCAAGTCCATACCAAGGTACTACATGCAGGTTAGATACGGGTGCACATTCACAAAGGTAAAGCACATAAGGGTTTACTCATTCTTCGCAGACGCTATCCTGTTCCCAGACGGGGCCTTTTGGAGGGAGGGGTAATGGAGGAGGAGTTTGTGACAAAGTCAATAGTGTCCTTCCTGAAGGCAAATGGGTACCTCATATACTCCTTCGATTTCCCGCAGAGCGGCACGGGGATTCTCCTAAGGCCGGACAAAAGCTCAGGCAAGAGCGAGGGAATAAAGCCGGATATAATAGCGGCCAAGGGCAGAACCCTACTCATAATGGAGAACAAGGGCAAATTCTGGAAAGGCGATTTTGAGAAGCTACACAATCTCAAGCATAGTGGAGATTACAGGACAGCCCTGCAACATATCCACATAGACATGGGAACAGACAGGATTACTGTTGGCATTGGAATTCCCAACAACCCTAAGTACACGAAGAGGGCCCTTAATCTCAAGCAGATGGTTGACCTGATAATCACCGTGGACACTAGTGGTGCATGTGAGGTCATCTGGGGAGACATATGATAACAAACCTAACATCTTTACAAATGTCTTAGGATGGAGAAATATAGTATCTTATGTAATCAATAACTTCATCTGCTATAAACAATCTTTGATCTGAATAATGAGATATAAATCATAAAAGGGGGTTTAAATTGAATTGATATGAATTAAAAATTGTTTTATTTCAATTGGACGAGTCAGTTTAATCCAGCTATTATAAATCTTATAATCCTCATTATCTCCAAAGTCATAACTACAAATTTTGAGATTGTTTCCTGCTCCTCATCTATGTACCTCTCTAAATAGATCTCATTTGTGGTTTTTTGTTTTGCCATTTATCATAACTCTATGAGAAAAGCTGTACTCTTGAGGAATTATCCTATTTATTACATCTATCTCTCCAGTGGTTTTATACACAACATTCTCTCCAACTTTAAATTTGGGATCTTTCATCCAAATTACCTCATCTAAAGTGCTAAAAGCAAGATTTATGATAATATTTAATATTTTTCTGTAGTTATACAATTAGTATGTTCTAAGTCATCCTTCATCCACTAATAAACTCATCCTCTTCCTCCGAAGCGTATATGCGTATCGGAACTTTCACCACTCCCAATCTCAACAGCCCAACGGAGTATCCCAACTCTTTCGGGTTTTGCCTTATCGTTATGTATCTCTCCTCCTGTGGAACGAACTTGTAGAATTTCCTCACATCCTCGGAGATGTAATCGTGATAGAGTAAAAGGTGCATTTCCGTATTTTCCATTATGGCCCTTGTGTATTTGTTGAGGAAAGCATCGTTTGCCGATTGCGTTAAAAGAGTTAATCCCGTTTGAAAGTGCCTTGTGTGCCTTGCCATCCAACTGAGAACTTCGGCAGCTCTTTCGTGGCTCCAGAGATGATGAACTTCATCCACATAAACCAATTTCTTTCTATCTGCATACTTCTTCATCTTTATGTGTGCGTAGATGTAGTCAATAATCATAGTCATGAAGAATGCGAGAAGGTTATCTGGAACATCTCCCAAGTCAAAATTCACAATATCTTTATCCATCTTGAAGTTAGTTTCTCTATTGAGGAAAGCCAAAGACCCTTTCTTGAAGATTTCTAGAACCATTGATACCCTCTTTAACTTCTCCTCCTTGGCACAACGCTCTATCAAGTCATCCATTATCGGAGCTTCGTTCTCCCTGTATAATTCGTTTAGCACCACATCCAAGAGAGCCATCTCCTCCCCGTTCATCTGGAACAGAGTTTCAAGCATGGCTATGACGCTCCTAACCTTGTTTGGTATTTCCTCTCCCCTCAATTCCAGAGGGTTTATTACATGTTTTCCTTGCCAAAGATTTATGTTTATTCCTCCCAATGCCTTGAATGTTCCAGCATTCTCGCTCAGAGGGTCTATGGCGTAAATCATCACATCTGGATTGACATTGTAAGCCCTCAAAATAGTGAGTTTCTCAAAGTAAGATTTACCCGAACCTGTTTTTCCAAATACAAGCATGTTTTGAGAGGGTAAGTAAAATCTATCCACGAATACGGGCGTGCTATTTATGTCATTTATCCCGTAGAGTATCATGTTCTCTCCCAATACCCCAGCAAACTCGGAAATGAATGGAAATGAAGCCGTGATAACATCCGTGTGAACGAACCTTCCCTTGTAATAAGGTATATCTTTATCCATCATGGGTAGCGTGGATTTGAATATGGCCCAAACCCTGTAATATCCTTTGATTAATTTGAAGTTCATAGCCCGTAATGCACTCTCCACCTTTCCCAAAGTTTCTTCCGCTTCCTTGTAGGTTTTACCCTTCACCGCTATGCTTAATGTGAGAAAATAAGCGTGGGTTTTCCTTGCAGAGATTAAATCCTTTAACTTTGATAAAGAATCATACTCCAATTTGAGTTTAGAATACTTCGGCGATGTTTCTCCCGTCGTTAGCAATTCTGCCTTGATATTTGTTAAATCCTTGTGTATGAGAGCTATTGCCGTCTCATCCTTCAACCTGTCCAGATGTAAGCTTATATCCACATTCATATACGAGGAGAGCAAACTTCTCAAATAGCCATATTCCAGCATAGTTGGGTATTCTCTGGGTAATAGAGGAAAGATGTATAACCTCTTGACTTTCGCTTCTATGTGGTTCTTGTATATCTCTATCTTCGGTGTGAGAACGCTCTTTAAGTTTATTGGACGGAGCTTCATAATCATTCTTTGCTTGTCTATTATCGTCTCCTTCCTAATTACCATTCCTCACCACCCCTTAACTTTTCTCTCTCCCTTTCTATTATCCCGTTCTTTATTGCCCAATACCCAACTATGTTTATGAAGAACGATGAAAGGTATGCTCCAAAGATGTATGCCCCAAAATTTCCAGATAAGGAGAATAGAAGAAAGAATATACCCGTGAGGAAAGGAGCAAGATACCTAAACTTCCCCGTCATTTCTTCCCTGTAATACATAAACACGATTAACACCCCTCCTATTGCGAGAAAATATAGCAAAGAGGAAGCTATTATGCTACCCCAAGAAACTATGAACAGAACGATTGCCCCAAAGAATGCGAGTTTGAGGTATTCCTCTGGGGACATTCGCCAATCTATGTAGAACGGCAATCTCTTTACCTTGCGTTCCTCTTTCTTCTTGCGGAAAAGCCCCATCACATCACCTCCTTGTAAATGCTGAGCAACTCCTCTCCCTTGAGCATCCTGTATCCCAAGCCCAAGTCATTTAGTCCTATCGTAGCAATTTCCACTCTCTCTTGGAGCTTATCCCACGCAACCTTTGCCTTCACTTCCTTTTGCCCAGATACTTCCCAAGCGTTTATGCCTATAACCACGAAGTATCTTTGAATGTAGAGCCCCTCACAAGCCACCTTTATCAAGTTCTTGTAATCCTTTGCCGTTGGTGTATCGTTTATAACCGTGTCCAAAAATGGCTGATAATCTAGCTTCTCGGTATGCACTACGAACTGCATTGGGAAATCACAAGCATTCAAGAATTCCTCGTATTTGAGCAATAATCCTATCTTATCCTCATCGCTCATAAACTCGTAGCTTATCCCATCCACTTCAAGAACAACGAAGTAATACTTCCCGTTGTAGAGCATTTGCCCGAAATAGAGCATTAAAGGTAGCGTGGTATCCACATTGCTCATCTTCAACTTGATGTAATTCCAAAATTCTAGCCCGTCAAATTTTTTGAATGCCATTATCGCCGATATGGGTAAAAAGATGATGATTATGTAAGGTAGATGAACGGCCATAGATAGCCCACTAAACACTACCAGATACAATATGAACTTCATTATGTCCCCGATGTTGAACATTCCAAACGATATTTTTCTCCCTAGATTCTCTGGAACTGCTGCGTATTTCAAGTTATCATCCTCCACCGCCATTTTGCTTCCTCCTCCTAACCCAATCATAAGTGTGGTATATTCCTCTACCAACTCCATAGATTAGCGTTCCCGCTGCTCCTACATAAGCTCCCGTTGTTCCCCTGTGTGCATTCATAACCGCTCTATGCCCAACCGCATACCCGTGAGTTCCTGCCGAGGCATACCTGCCCGCAACTTGATTTAGCCCACCTTTCAAGGCTAAACCTCCTACTCCTCCAGCTCCACCACCAGAACCACCTGTAATCATCCCTCTCTCCGCTCCCACTATTGCCATAGCATCTGCTAACCCCGTTCCCATCACTATTCCCCTTGAGAGATGCTCTCCAGCCCTGCCAAATCCTATTCCAGAGAGGATAAATGGTTCTTTTGCCAAGAGGTAAATGGCTCCCGCAGAAATCACCATGCCGGCTATTACAAAGGTTATGTGGTTTGCCACAGGGCCCACTAGCATAAGAGGAATAATCATCACGAAGGGAAGGAGAATTAAATCTATTGCCAAGCCCCATAACCTCTCTCCTATGTTGGATGTCCAAGGAGTTATGAGGAATATGGAAGCTATTGGCAATAGAACTATGAGAACTGCAAATAATACATCCCTCACCACCACAACCATTAACAGCATCAATGCGAAATTGACTGCGAGGAAGCTCCAGATGTATTTTAAAAGCATTTGTTCAAGGGTTGCCAAGCCAAATGTGGTTGTTGGTGGTTGTAATTGAGCTTTGATGTAATTGTAGAATGTGGGTTGTTTCCACACTCCCAAAGCACCTATGTTTGTGTTGTAGAGAACCATGTAAGCGTATTTTCCGAGCATTATGCCGAAATTGAGGAAGTATATGCCCCCGTATGCCAAGATGAGAGCCATGATTAACCTTGGGATTATTGTTTTCAACTTGCCCATGAATCCCTCAAAGAAGTCCGCATAGAGATACATCAGTCCAACGAACCAGAGCATGAAAACTACCAGAGCATTTACAATCTTCTCCACTATGACGGAATTTAGGTATATGGCTGCACTCATCATCCCCGTTATGCCTGTTGTGGATACATCCTTGTAATTTGGGAGATTTAGAAGATTTGGGAACAATTCCGAAGGCCTCATTAAATACAAGAACCCTTTCCAAGCCATTCCCGCAATCTTGTAGTTGAGGAGATAAACGAAGAAGGATAAGGCAAAGGTTGTGGCTATGGCTATGCCCCACCAAACCAGAGAATCCACGCCGAACATTCCTTCTTCCTTTTTCCTCCATACAACCCTCATTTTAACCACCGAATAGCCAATTCACAAGGTTTATCATCGCTTGATAGCCAAACACCACCATTGCGAGAAGTATAGTGCCAACGCTCACCTTCCAGAACATCTCCTTCGCCAATTGCTTCTTCTCTGGACTATCACTAAACCAAAGAATTCCCTCTCTAACCCAAGCAATAGATACCAATATGCCCGTCAATGCTGCAATTCCATACCAGAAATTAGGAAATTGTTCGCTATTCTCGTATTTCCCGTAATTGTATGCGTATTTCTCATCCACATTCTTGAAAATCACATAGGGAGAGTTGTTGAACGCTTCTCCCTTGCCATCATTTTCAAAGGCCACGCCGATATGGGCATTCTCTATGTAGATGTAATTGTAATCGTGTCCTCTAAGCAAAAATCCCACATTTCCTTCAACTACTCCTATTCCCCCATAAGTCCAATTTGCATCCCCGTAGGAATAATACTTGTTGTTGAGTGTTATGTTGTGATTGAAGAAGAATTCCTCCACATTCTCCAACCACAAATCTGGGCTATGCTCCCCTATGAAGAAGTAAGGAACATCCACGCTTACCACATTCACATTTTGGATTACAACGGCTGGTTCTTCCACCATATCCGTGGATTCTATGTCAAAGGATGAGCCAAGAAAATCAACCGTTGCATTCTTACCTCCATTCAATCGTATTGCCGTTCCTTCCGAGCTTGTGTATTCGTAATTGTAGAAATCTATCTTACTAAATCCATCTGCACTAACTTGCGTATCGTAGAGCCACCCTATTTGCTCATCGTTATTCTCTGGATTGGTGAATTTTAGCCCAAGAACAACTTCCCTGCAGTCCTCTATCGTTATCGTGGATTTCTGAAAGCCCGTGAAGCCGATAACATAGTTATACACATTCCTAACCGTTATGGTTATGGATTGCGTGGAGAGATGAAGCCATCCCGTTGCCGTCTTCCTATACATGTAGATGTTAAAGAGCAGTAGAGGTTTTCCATCCACATAACTCATCTGGACAGGGTCGTGGTGTATGTTCCCCTGTGCATCCATGTAATTGCTCCAATCCACCCAAGTCATGTATGCGTCTTGGTCTCCGTCTATGTCTAGAGTGTTTTGATTGATTATCGTGGTATTGTTGGATGAAGCCCTCACATTTTGAGTGGGTATGAGGAAGATTAAAAGCGAAGATACGATTAAAATTCCAACGATGAGAGCTTTTGCCCTCACCTTATCCTCCCCCTACAAGCCATCCCGCTATTGCCCACATTGCACCTATCACAGCCATTGCTACGAGTAAAGTCCCCAAGAACGCAGTTGTCATCTTCTCCTTGGCCTTCGCTTTCCTGTCAGGGTCTCCAGAGAAGTAATTCACCGCCACATTCACCCATAGGATTGAGATTGTTATCCCCGCTCCTATTGCAAGGAGTTCCTGCAATCTCTCTACTTCATACTCTACATAGGTTTGATTGACATTTCCCGTGTGGCCAAACCAACCACCAAGTATACCAAAGAAACCACCACCGCCATGCCAGAAACCTCCTCCGCCGTTCCAACTACCTCCACCGCCACCGCTCCATCCTCCTCCATTGCCCCACCAATTGTTAGTTCCTCCTCCAGAACCACCGCTATTCGTTGCATTGTAAGTGATGTTTAGGTAAATCCAATCTATGTACATCTTACTACCAGAATCTATCCAATTGGTGTTCCAAAAACCTCCTTTCACAGAAACATTCTTCCCCACATTTTGCTTGACTAAATTCGTTACATTCATCGTTCTTATAGTCCAACTCTTTGACGGGGTAAAGCTTTGTCCCGTGCTGGAGAAGTATAAACGAACATACACGCCTTTTCCATAAAAATACTCAACATCTCTCATAGTCAAGGTTGCAGATACTACCCTTGAAGCGTTGAAATTTGGAATAGCTATGGTTTGCTCCACACAACCATAAGCATAACTTTCTATTGCATCGCCATAATAGTTAGAAACATAGATTTCCACTTCACCACTGAGGAAACGCACATAAATATGTTGAGTTCCATAATAATTTTGAGAAATATATGTTCTCGCAGTCCAATTCGCACTTCCATTCGTGAAATCTGGATTTTGTAGCATCTCATGCTGCACTACTTCAGCACTCGCTCCTCCAGAGATGAGGGTTGCGAGGGTAATCGCAATGACAACCAGAGATAATACCCTTCTCGCTCTCATCCTACCGCCCCCGCTATCCATCCTGCTATCATCCACATCGCACCTAACACAGCTACGGCTATAATTAGCGTGCCAACGGAGGCAAGGAGAATTTCCTCCCTTCCCTTTTGCTTCTTCTCAGGGTCATCGCTAAATAAATTCACGGCAACCTTTACCCAGAGAATAGATACAACTACACCAGCAACTATGCCAACCAATTCCTCTATGTTGTGAGCAACCATCTCCAAGTATGTTTCGTTGGCAACTGCTCCTCCTCCCGTCCAAGAACCTCCTCCACCATACCAGCTTCCGCCACCTCCCCACCAGCTACCTCCTCCCCACCAAGAAGAACCACCAGAACTCCAGCCAGAGCCAGAGGAACCACCACTACCACCATTACTCTCTCCGTTGTATTGAATGTCAAGCTTTATCCAATAAATGTAAGTGTATCCACTTTGGAGAATTGATGATGAAGGCATGTATATTCCAGCCATAATCGTGATGTTCTTTCCCTCGTATTGCTGTAAAGTGCCCGTGACATTTAGCGTGTAAGTGCGGTATTGCCCATACCCCAAACCAACACTACTATGCTGTATCCAATAACTTCTTGAAGCTTTACTCGCAATTCCATACTGCAAATCCACATCCATATATTCTCCCATGTGCCCATACACATACAAGCTGAGCGTGGCATTTACAATATTCACACTTGGAACATGAACTTGCTGATACACATAAGCCCACTCATCGTAGCCCCACGCTTCGTTGCTGGGGCCGGACTCCGTTGAGTATATATCCGCCAATTGCTTAGAGTTATCAAGTATTATATTGAATGCTGGGCTTACAGGATTTCCAGCCGAGTTCGTGGTTGGATAACTTCCCCTATATATCCCCCAATAAGCGTAATTGTTGCTACTTGAAAAATGGTAATCTTGAATTAATTGCTCACTTTGAGGGCTACTCGCATCTACCCCTTCAAGAAAAATAGAAGAAAGGAAGAGAGCAGAGAGAACCAAGAGAGCTGCCATTTTCCTCATTTACAATGCCCACACTAGCAATGCCTGTGGCAACTCTATTATGCCTGTTGCTCCAACCATCCAGCCAGCGATTGCCCAGATAGCACCGAACACGGCCATTGCTATCAGTATTGTTCCGAGCAATGCCTTCATTGCGTCCTCTTTTGCCTGTGCCTTCCTCTGTGGATCATCGGAGAAGAAGTTTATAGCCACTTTAACCCATAGGATTGCTATGAGTATGCCTCCGATTATACCCAAGAGGATGTAGAGCTTCTGGGTTATGTTGGATATGTATGCTGAACCATTCTTGGCCTGTGCAGCATTGGTTGTAGCTCCAAATTGTCTCAAAGTTTCGTGCTGCATTACAGGGTTCTTGCTGACTGCTGGATGTGTAGTCATGTCCATAGAAGCTGTGTAGATTGTGTTCTTTGCCCAGATGTCGTTGTAGTAATTGATGTTCTGTGTGTCTATCATAGTCACTCCCACCAAGGCACCTATGGTGAGTGCCACGGCAAGAAAGCTCAGCAATACGGCCTTCCTATTTTTCTTTTCCACCCTATCACCTCCTTAACCATTTGCGTTTTTTCTTCTCTTCCGACGGGGCATTCTCCGCTTGCTCCGTTCCCTGTGGCTTCTCTAAAGGATAAACTCTGGGCACCCCGTCCGCATCCACTTTCTCATTTACGAGGTAGTTCTCCCTTGCAAAGTCCAACATCACTCCTACCTCTTCCTCCGTTATTCCCATCCTGTTGCTCACTATCTTTATCACATCACCCCTTTTCGCTCCTTCATTCTCGCTTACATACTTCATTATCTCATCCAAAATCGCTCTCTCCTTCGTGCTCAAGGCCTCTCCGCTCCCTTCCTTCTTCTTCTTGGACTTCTTCAATTTCTTCATTGCCACAACGGCGACGATAAGCGCAATCAAGAGAAGAAGCACAGGATACAAAACGAGATGAAGGAAGGGAGAGCCACGATGGACTACCCTGTGCGTTCCTTGTTCATAGCTCACTTGGAATGTCTCGCTTTCTTCGTTCTGGACTGCATCCACAGCCACTACCTTGAAGGTGAAATGCCCTTTCTTGTCTATGTAAATGCTCCACTTTGAGCTATTTCCTTGATTGTAGAGAACCCAATTGTTCCCTTGCTGGACATAGATAAACACTTGAATGGGCGAAGCGTCCTTGATTGTAAAATTCACATAGTTGGGCTTGGTGAAAGTGTATTTCCCTAGCAACCCAAGTATTCTTGGAGGAGAGGTATCTATCTTTACAACTATGCTCTTTGTGATTGTTAATCCCTTGAAAACTGCCTTGACATATACGATGTGCTCTCCATCCGCAAGGGTGACTATGTAGGTTGTGTTCTGTGTTTTGATGTAATTGGTGTTATCCACCTTTACCTCGTAGTATTGTATAGGGCCATAGGATTCCCATTCCACTCTGAGTTGATTGGTGCCAAGCAATGTGTTGTTCTTCGGAGAGATTATCGTTAGCGTGGGTGGCTTTGGCTTGTTGTAAATCTTGAAGCCATAGCTCTTGACTGCTATGTTGCCCACTTTATCACTCGCAACGATTGTGAGCTTGTAATACCCGTTATGGAATTTGGTTGTGTTCCAAGTGTAGTTAATTTGGTTTATCCCACTTGCCACGAAGGTGTTGTCAATGTAGAGCTTCATGTAGCTCATTCCCGTTGTAGCGTCTTCTCCCTTGATTTTCACTTGTATAGTGCCGTTCAAAGTGTTATTGAGAGTATTGTTGCCCATCGTGTTCTGCTGTGGAGATAGGAGCGTGATTACGGGAGGAGTGTTATCCACAATTACATACACGCTTGCGGAAGCGTTGTTCCCCGCTTTATCATAAACCTTTGCAGTTATCAGGTGCTTACCATCTGAATAATTTTGAGTGTTCCACACAAAGAGGTAAGGATAGTTATGTGCGGTGTAGGTTAGCTGGTTATCTATGTAGAATTCCACCTTACTTATGCCACTAACCTTATCGCTTACGGATACATTTATCGTGGCCGTGCCTTTGAGATAAAGGTTGCTTATTATTGCTATGCTTGGAGCGTGGTTATCCACAAGGTATGTGTAAGAGTAATTCGCTTCATTTCCCGCATTGTCCCATACCTGTATGGTTGCGGTGTGATGTCCATCCTCGTATTTCTCGGTGTTCCAAAGGTATGTAAAAGAGTATTGGGAGGTTAAGTTTGAAAGAGTGTAGTTATAAACAATTTTGTTGTCTATCCATAGATTAACTATCCATACCCCAGAGGATATGGAGTAAAGAGGGTCTTCAACGGATACATAGAGTTCCTCTTTGCCACGAAGAATGCCAGAATTGCTTACCTTGATTGTTCCCACAGGTTTATGATTATCCACATAGTAAGTTTTTGAGAGAGATACCTCACCAGAGGGATAATATGCTACCACTTCTACTATGTGAGGGCCCTCTCCCGTGTAGGTTGTGTTCCAAAAATAGTGGTAGGTGGTGTAAGTGTAATTCGTGCCATTTATTGTGTTATTGCTTTGATTGAATTGTGAGATGAGTTCATTATCAAGATAGAAGGTTGCATAGGTGAAATTGCCGGTTATATTGACATCCACATCCACCAAGCCGTGTATGTAGGTGTAATTCCCTATGTGGTGCGAAGAAGGTATGGTTATGCTGATTTCTGGTGCTGGAGAAGTTGCGTGGCTAAAGTTCGCTATCGGAGCAAGGAGCAAGGCAAGTAAGGCAATGGAGAATAAAACGCCCCTCCTCCGATGATTTTCGTGTTCTTTTTGGCTCATACATCAATTGCTTATTTTCTTCTACTATATAAAAAGTTGAAATTTTGAAATTGTATGGAGAACAAGTAAAATACTAATTCTCTTTTAAATCGCAAAAATTGAAGTTCAGAAAACGAACCTCTAAAATCTCTACGGTAGACGGTAGTATGAAAACTTAAGAGTGGAGTGCAAATCAGATATAGAAAGTTTTATATAATATTATGAAGTAACATCCTACAGCCAGGTGATTTAATGAAATACACAAAATTGGTTGCAATATTAGTGATTGCAGCGATGGTAGTGCCATTTTCTTTTGTGATAAGTGAAAATGTCACTGCCAAACCATTTTTGAACAACTATGGAAATCCGCATACTTCGGCTCCAAGTGGATACTCTCCGCAGCAGATGCAAAATGCATACGAAGTATCTTCACTAATAGCCCAAGGCTATGATGGATCTGGAACAACAATAGTAATTGTGGATGCATATGGGAGCAGTAGTATAACAAAAGATGTAGACTATTTTGACTCATACTACGGTTTGCCTGACATACATCTCAATGTTTACTACCCAGAGGGAACTGTTCATGGAAGAAATACTGGGTGGGCGCAAGAAACAACTCTGGATGTGGAGTGGGCTCATGCCATAGCTCCTGGTGCAACGATAGACCTTGTAGTGGTAAAAAGTGCCAGCTTCGATGATCTTTATGCAGGATTGAAATATGCTGTGGATCTTCACAATACTACAAATGTTGTAGCAATATCCATGAGCTTTGGAGCTGCTGAATCACAAGTATCTTCATCCATATTGGATCAGTGGGATTCACTATTCTCTTATGCAGTTTCTGTTGGAATAACACCTATTGCCTCCTCTGGTGATGATGGAGCATATGATGGAACGCAATCTCTAACCGTGAATTTCCCCGCCTCTGATCCAAATGTATTGAGCATTGGTGGTACAACTCTCACAATAAAGAATGATGCGTGGTATGATGAGACCACATGGTCAGACTCTGGCGGTGGATACAGTGATTACTTCTCTGAGCCAAACTATCAGTCATCGGTATCCTTAATAACTAATGGCAAGAGAGGAGTTCCTGATGTGGCTTACGATGGAAATCCCAACACGGGTGTGGCAGTATACTATTCTCGCACATGGTATACCTTTGGCGGTACTAGCATAGGTGCACCTCAGTGGGCCGGGCTTATAGCAATCGCTGCACAGTATCATGGTCATGCACTTGGACTTGTACAGAATGTGATCTATTCCCTAGGCACTGGAAACGATTATTCACTGTACTTCCATGACATCGTTTCTGGTCCAGACAACGGATACTACAACGCAGAGCCTGGATGGGATTATGTTACAGGATTTGGCTCACCCATAGCTTCTAATCTTATACCAAAACTTTAACTATCTTTTTCTTTTTTGATTCTTTATCTAAATTTATATTTATCTAAATTTATGAATGATCTTCTCTATGCCTCACAAGTCATAAACATTCTTTCTCCTCCCTATATTTCTTAAGTCCTCTTTTTATGTCCTTCTCTGCAAATTGCGAGATACTTTTCTACTTCCTCTATGAATTTTTGGGTGTCTTCTCATCCATGCTACGATAAAATCTACACCATTCTATTTAACCCTATCGGCAATAAATTTTGATTTTGGGCAAGTTAGGCAGCAAAAACTTTGGCGAAAAAGATAAATAGAAAGGAGATGATAGATTTATGGAAAGAATATGGATAAGAATAGGTATAACAGGGCTGATAATATTTCTGATAGCGTTTACGAACGCAATAGGATATATAGGAAATTCAATAGTGGACACGACACACAAATGGGTATGGTGGATGATATTTGGAATTGTATGTGTAAAGAGAGAGATTATAGAACTGGCGGAAAGGAAAGTGAAATAATAAACGGAAATACGCTCCTTGGCCTCATCATGCTAGGAATGGGAATCTTCGGATTTATTATGGCAATACTTACTTACCCGTGGTGATATGAGAGCAGTTATCTACGATATGGCATCGAGTAAAAAGAAAGGATATTAAATGAATTACACAACCCATAAAAGGAAGAGACGGAAGATACCTACAATGAGCAAGATTTATTTTGGGATAGCTGGACTTATAGCTCTTTGGATGATTCTAGATTACTTTGGAATCATATAACTCCCTAGGGAGAATGTATATAGTAAACTCCGAAAATGAGAAGGAGAAAAGACAAATTAATTGGGCGTGGTTCATATTTGGAATTGCAAATTTTGTGGTTGCAGCATTACTTTACTTTCTCTTGTAAGATTCACATAAGATTATTATTTATCCCAGAGATTTTTGCTAATAGGCGAGATTATAAATGATTTCTCATTCTGGTGCATCATCCTTAATATTTTTGTTAAGGTTGGTGCATATGATTGAGAATGCTCTCAAAATTTGATATTACTATACCATCACAATTACCTTCAACTCATTGTTCTCCAATTCTCTATAGGTTGGATAGCTTCTCTTAACGATGGCTGCAATCATCTGTTTCTCCCTCTTCGTCAATCTCTCACCCTTCACGGCCTCCACTATCTTGTAAATATCCTCCAGCCTTACATCCTCCCTGAGAGTTATATCATTCGTGATCCTCATAGCCTCCTCTATTATCCTCTTTATCTGAAACCTCTTCAATTCACGCATAACCCTCAACCTCCCCACCAAAATTCGGATAATCTTTCAACATCAGGTTTATGAACCTCGTGTGGAGAACTACATGGTCTTTTATCTCTCTCACATCCTTTTCTAACTCCTTTATCTTCTCCCTTAACTCATCTACATCCTTGCTAGACTGCTGGAAATAGAGATTTGCGGATATTTCATCTAACCTTCTTTTAAGAACTTCGTATTCATCCACTATCTTTCCCACAAGCTCCAACTTGTTCTCTATGAGCTTCTTCGCCAATTCTCCTCCCTCCTCACTCACACCTTCAAACTCCAAATCTCCAGATGGACCAAAATCACTCTTGTTGAGTGTTATCTTTATCTCCTCTCCTTCCCAGAGAACCTTGCTTATCTCATCCAAATTAAATCCAAAATGAGAAGATATGCCTATCCTTATGGCCCTATCCACGAATTCTTTGCCAAATAGCTTTTCTGCATAGAATTCCCACATTTCTTTCCTCTTTGGATAAATCATAACTTTGGCAATTCCTTTCTTGTAAGAGTATGTGATGTGGAAGGTTGCACCCGCAGTTTTTATCTTTAACCCGTGAGACCTGTCCCTATCTCCCGTTGGATATGCTTCAAGATAAATTCCATTCACATAATCTTTTATCGGCTCTTTGCTCCACAGATATTTTGAGATTATGCCAAGCTCTTCTTCTCTTAACGGAATGGGCTTTTTAATTCTAAAATGGTGCGATATTGTAATTAAATTGTCCCCTTTTCTAACATCTGTCCCTTCATTTCTACCATGTACCCCTAGGGGTGCCCCTTCTTCCATTAACTCTCTCGCTCTATCCACATTTACCCTGTATTTCCCTCTCCCTATCCTTTGCAGAACCCCTAAATCTCTCAATCTGTAGAAATAAATTCTCTTTGTCTCTGCGTTTCCTATACCATAAAGGTACGGACCTCTCAAAAAATCCTGTGGAGATATAGTTTTTCTTCTCATACTCTCTCCCGTCATGACTGCTAACATTCTCCTAAACAATGGAACATACCCCTCAGATTTGTAACATGTCCCTTTGTTACATCTATTCTCAGATTTTCTAAGTTCTACACTCTCTCTACTCAAATGTAACATACCCCTAAAATATGTCCCCTTTTGTCCCTTTGAATGTAACATGCTGTCCCTTTGGGGTGAAAAAATATATTGGCCCCGGGAAATCCGAGAGCCATATCTTTGCAAAATCTTCTTCGCATTCTCATAACTCAAAGGAATGTTCCTTCTCAATGCTTCATACTGCAAACTCTTTGGTGTCCATGTGAGATTTGGATTTCTCCGAAGAACCCCTAGAACTGCTTTGGATATGCTCATACTATCTCCCGTATTCCACTGCCTCTCTCTTTCAACTTCTCAAGCGCTTCTTCCAATGTTTCTGCCTTATCAGCTATCTCTCCTGTTTCCATATCCCTTATGTAGTACATTATGCAGATGCTGATTCCTCCGCTCTGGGCTGTGTATCTATCGGTATTAACGGATTATCCTCTTTATCCCACACCTGATAACTCACTGGCCTAGCATTTGGCTCTCCTTGCAGTTCATACCTCATTAGAATGTAAAGAGAGCCGTATTCTTCTATCATTTCTTTTTCTGTCTCCGTTATCCTGCTCTCTGTCAAATCTCCTGTGCTCCACAAAATCTCCAACTTATATGGCCACTTCATTATATCTCTCCCTCCAAAAATGCTAAAATCTCCTGCTCAGAAGGCTCCCACCAATGCCCAGTCCTTAGCCATTCCCTCCAGATTTCTTCGGCTTTCTCAGGTATTTTCTCTGCAGGGTATTGTATCTTTTCCAAAAAGTCACTTATTTGCCGAATCCCTCCTGGCCCGCTACTTTTGTATCAGGGTTCGTCTGGATTCGCTCCTCTTCAATTCCAGATTTTTCGTTCTCCACTACTTCCATCAAACCTCACCTCTTATCTTCTTTAAATACTCCGGCCCAAAGGCTTCCAGGATCCGAACCTTTTGTCCTTCTCCCTAATCTCATCAAAACTCCATTCCATCTGCAATTTTCGCTGCTTACTTTCTAGTTCTTTTATTAAATCAATATAATAACCTTACAATTTACCTTTACAATAAAAATAAAGGGAGAAGTAAAAATTCCGGTTAGGAATATGCAGTCTCTAGGAATTCAGACTCATCAAGGCCCTTCTCTTCTTCTTCCTCGGATACTCTGAGAGGTGTAATTTTATCAGTTAACCATGCAATGCCATAGGTTACAAGAAACGCATACACCGCTGTAAGACACGCTGCTACTACCTGCTTTCCAAAGAATGTAACTCCGCCATAGATCAATCCATTAGCACCGTTGATGGCTGCACTTCCCAAGATTCCAAGCAAAATTATACCAGTGAATCCACCTATTCCGTGTACACCCCATACATCCAATGCATCGTCCCAGCCCTTCTTATGTACAAAGTCCACAGCCCAGTGTGAAATCAAGGCTGCAAGGATGCCTATAAGCATAGCCGCTTGAGGATTTACAAATCCCGCTGCAGGGGTTATTGTTGCCAGACCGGCTATGGAACCCGTTAAGAATCCTATGCTACTCCATCTCTTATGCACAGCATAGTCCCAGAACATCCATGTTACGGCTGCAAATGCCGCAGCAATCATAGTGTTTATAAATGCCACATTTGTATCTGCATCAACTCTCAAAGCACTTCCAGCGTTGAATCCGAACCAGCCGAACCATAGAAGTGCCGTGCCAAGTACAATTAGTGGGATGCTATGATTACCCGGTTTTGGATGTAATCTCCTTCCAAGGTAGAACACAGCTGCTAGGGCCCCAAATCCTGCACTAGTATGAACTACAATTCCTCCAGCGAAATCCTCGACTCCCCATTGTTGTAAGAATCCACCACCCCAGAGCCAGTGGGCGAATGGGAAGTACACTAAGAATAGCCAAAGTGTTATAAATACTATAAATCCCTTGAATTTCATTCTATCTGCAAAGGCCCCTGTCATAAGCACTGGGGTAATAATTGCAAACATCAGTTGGTAAATCATAAATGTGTACATGCTTATTACTCCACCATCACCCGGGAATAGAGTTTTTGGTGTCATATTTAAGAGGAAGAAATAATGGCCTCCGCCAATTATTCCCGCCACATCTGCTCCGAAGGCAAGACTAAATCCAAAAAGTACCCAGAGTATGGTCGTCCATCCTGCAGAGAAGAAGTTCTGCATCATCATTGCAACAGAGTTCTTTTTGTTAACTAAGCCACCGTAGAAAAGTGCAAGTCCGGGAGTCATAATGAAAACCAGTGCAGCCGCTATCAGCATAAATCCATCACTACCCGTATCCAGCATTTTCATCATCTCCTGTGTTTTCTAATACTCTACGGGAATCGTTGATAACATATTTAAACATTTTTTGAAATTTTTGAACATATATTCAATAAGATGAACATATATTCACAAAGGTTTTAAAGGGTTTTATACTTTTTAACAATTTTTCATATTGATAACTCAAAATTGAGTTATAATCAACAAGTTTTTAATAACGAGAAGAATGAAAGGCTCGTGATTGAAAAAGCAATAGAAGTATTAAGACGTGGAGAATTCGTATTCATATTTGACAGTGAGGGAAGGGAAGAAGAGACGGATATTGTGATTGCCTCTCAATTCATAACTCCAGAAAAGATTAGATTTATGCGCAGAGAAGGTGGAGGGTTAATATGCACCACCCTGCCAAAGAATTATGCGGATAGAATTGGCTTGCCATATTTGCACGAGATATTTCAAAGAAGCGGTTACCCAATATTCAAGTATTTAACTCCAAAGGTCAGGTACGATACGATACCCTCTTTCTCAGTTACCATAAATCACAGAGACAATTTTACAGGCATACCTGACAAGGATAGGGCAAAAACGATAAAGGAATTTGCAAATTTCTTGAAAAGAATAGATAATATGGAAGAGCCGATGAAGAAATTTGGAGAAGAGTTCATATCTCCCGGACATGTGCATCTACTCATATCTTCAGGATTAAAGAATAGAAGAGGACATACAGAGCTATCCACAGCCCTTATGGAAATGGCAGGGCTCGTACCCTCAGCAACAATCGTAGAGATTCTTGCAGAGGATGGGAACTCAATGAGTAAGGAAGGCGCAAGACGCTTTGCAGAAGAGCGAGGGATAATATTTTTAGAGGGAAAGAACATTTTGGATGCGTGGTTTAAATGGTCAGAGTAATGGCCACTGGAGTGTTTGATATTCTACATCCTGGACATGTGCTCTTTCTCCAAGAGGCAAAGAAGCTTGGCGATGAGCTCGTAGTAGTTGTAGCAAGGGATTCCACCGTGGAAAGGTTAAAGCACAGGCCAATTATGAACGAAGAAATAAGGAGATTTATGGTTGAATCTTTAAAGCCTGTAGATAGGGCTGTTCTCGGTCACGAGGATGATATGTACAAAACAGTGGAGG
Organism: Candidatus Aciduliprofundum sp.; assembly: GCA_015523135.1. Taxonomy (GTDB): domain Archaea; phylum Thermoplasmatota; class Thermoplasmata; order Thermoplasmatales; family Aciduliprofundaceae; genus Aciduliprofundum. The sequence continues at coordinate 1,571 of WAKY01000159.1, read as the reverse complement.
ATGTGAAGCCAGATATAATAGTGCTGGGATACGACCAGAAATTCAGCGAGGAGGAAATTGAGGAAGAATGTAAAAAAAGGGGCTTAAAGGTTAGAGTTGTTCGTTTAAAGAAATATGGAGATAGTGATTTAAACGGAACTAGAAAGATAATATTCAAAATTGTGGATAGGGTGGATGATTTATATGCGAAAGATAGGAATCGTTGATACTACATTTGCCCGATACGATATGGGCTCTGCTGCCGAAGACGAGCTTCGCAAGATGGGCACGGGATTCAAGATAATACGTCGCACCGTGCCTGGCGTCAAAGATTTGCCAGTGGCTGCTAAAAAACTCATTGAAGAGGAAGAGTGTGATATAGTTATTGCCCTAGGCATGCCTGGGCCAAAGCCCATTGATAAGCAATGTGCCCATGAAGCCTCATTGGGCCTGATTCAAGCGCAACTGCTTACCAATACCCACATAATTGAAGTGTTTGTGCATGAGGATGAAGCGAAGGATGAGAAAGAGCTTGCCTGGTTAGCAGATAGGAGAGCTAGAGAGCATGCTCAGAATGCTTATTGGCTTCTCTTCAATCCTGAGAAATTGAGAAAGATGGCAGGTACGGGACAGAGACAAGGATTTAAAGATGTAGGACCTGTGAATGTTGGAGGATATAGACATTAGGAGGTGAAGAGTATGGATAAAATAAATTTGGGAATAGTGGTAAGTGAGTACAACTACGACATAACAATGATGATGCTTGAGCGTGCAAAAGAACATGCCAAGTTTTTAGGTGCGGAAGTGAAGTACGTATTAAAAGCTCCTGGAACATTTGATATACCTCTTCTCGTAAGAAAATTACTGGAAAAGAAAGATGTAGATGCAGTTGTAACCCTCGGCGCGGTCATTGAAGGCGAGACGGAGCACGATGAGATTGTTATGCAGAATGCGGCTAGGAAAATAGAAGATTTGAGCGTGGAATTTGGAAAACCTGTTACACTAGGAATCTCAGGTCCAGGAGAATCAAGATTGCAGGCAGAGGCAAGGATTGAAAAGGCAAGAGATGCTGTAGAAGCCGCTGTAAAGCTTGTCAGGAGATTAAAGGATATTAGCTGAGAAAAATTTATATCCTTTTTTATCTTTTATTATTTAAAATGAAGGTGGAAAGCATTGATGAGCTCCAGAAGATTGTAAAAGACTGGGATGGAGAGATTGTAATTGACACTTATGAAGTGGGAGAGTATGAGGGCATCGCAGTTCTCTCTCTTGTCAAGAATGATAGAATTTATGAGGCAATAAGATTTGAAGGAGATAATGGTGATATAATCTCCCTTTTCACAGAAGTTTTGAAGAGAAATATAGACAAGGTTGTGAAGGAGCAAAAGGTGACTGTGCAATTTACAGAGAAGGACATAAAAAGAGGAATTAAAAAATTAAGACATAACCCCTAGCTCAGTGAGCTTCTCTGGCAAATAGGTATCTGTTACATAATCTAAGCCGTATTTAGCCAAGCTCTGCTGTTCTGCTTTCTTCTTTATCTTTAGCATAAGATTTATCTCTTCTGTCCAGAAAGGTGTTTGGAATCTTGG
>WAKY01000158.1 GCA_015523135.1 Candidatus Aciduliprofundum sp. | reverse complement strand
CCTCCAACTCCAGCGAAAATGATACTCGTGGTCATTTTATCACCTTCTTCTCAATGGCGTTGAATGGACACACGGTGGCGCAAACTCCGCATCCATCGCAAAGGGCATCGTTTATGAAGACCCTCGGCTTTCCATTCGGAGCCAGATTATCCTTGTCCTTGTAAATGGCAACGCATGCGAGCCAGTCAGAGCATATTCCGCACTGCGTGCACTTATCCTGATTGATCTCGTAGACCCACCACTCTCCCTGCCTGCGCCTGGCAGCATCCCAAAGGAGAGCGCACTCCCTCTTTGAAATTATCACGGATATGCCCTCGTGCTGGATTGCCTCCTTGAAGACCTTTATCGTTTCCTTTACATCGTAGGGGTCCACGGTACGAACCCAGTCAATTCCTATCCCACGCACTAATTTCTCTATGTCCACATAGGGCGCCTTGTTGCCCATTCCGTCCATGGGCAATCCTGGATGCGGCTGGTGCCCTGTCATCGCTGTAGTCCTATTATCCAGAATGACATAAACGAGATTGGCGCGGTTGTGGTATGCGTCTATTAGTCCTGGAATTGCCGCGTGGAAGAATGTTGAATCACCCACGAATCCTATAACCTTCTGCTCCGTTGCCTTGGAGAATCCAACGGCGGTGCCAATGCTGGAGCCCATGCAGAGCAGGTAATCTGCCATCTCGTAGGGCTTTTGAATCCCCAGAGTGTAGCATCCAATATCCGTCGTAATTATTACATCTTTGATTTTCAATTGTTTGAGAGCCATCATGGCCGCGTAGTATGTTGCCCTATGGGGACACCCGGGGCAGAGAACAGGAGGTCTTGCTGGAAGCTCCACAGGCTTTGGCTCGTAGGCCCTTCTCTCTATCTCAATGCCTAAAATCTTCTCAAAGGCGTCCTTTATAACATCCGGATTGTACTCGTAAGCTCTTGGGAAGTATCCGTTGAGCTTTCCGTAAATCTCCACATCTATGTTGTTCATCTGGGCCACTACCCTTGTCTTCCTCTCCAGGTAGGGCTCCAATTCTTCCGCAATTATGATTTTCTTGTGCTTTGATATGAAATCCTTGACCAGTTCATCTGGGAATGGATGGGTAAAAGCGAGTTTAAGGATGTTCACCTTCAAGCCCAGTTGGTTGGCCACATCGTAAATGTAATTGTATGATACTCCGCTCGTTATTATCCCCACCTCTCCATCGTTCCACTCAACCCTGTTGAGAGGGGATTTGTTGCTAATCTCCCTTGCTCTCTCAATCTTCTCAAGAAGCTCCCCGTGCATTCTCCTTGAGTTCTCGGGCACGGGCACGTACCTGTTTGGCTCTTTCTTGAAATACCCCTTTCCTCTCTTCTCCCTCATCTCTCCGTACTCCACTATGCCTCGTACATGGTTCACGCGGGTGGTGGTCCGGAAGAGCACCGGGAGTTTGAGCTTCTCGGAAATCTCAAATGCCTCTTTGATGAAATCCTTCATCTCTTGAGCATTTGATGGTTCTATCATTGGCATCCCAGAGAGCATGGCGTAATGCCTGTTATCCTGCTCGTTCTGCGAGGAGTGCATACTCGGGTCATCCGCCGTTAATATGACCAATCCTCCATTGGTGCCTATGTATGCCGTAGTCATGAAGGCATCGGCAGCAACGTTTAACCCAACATGCTTGAAGAATACCAAGGCACGAAGGCCAGAGGCGGTTGCGGCTGCGCTGACTTCCAGAGCTACCTTTTCGTTAGTAGAGAATTCGAAGTACACTCCAGCCTTTTTGGCTATGTAGAAGAGCACATTGCCTATCTCGCTGGATGGTGTGCCAGGGTAAGTGCTGGCGAAATCGAGACCTGCTTCAAGAGCGCCTCGAACCACAGCCTCATTTCCTAAGAGAAATTCCTTTCTTCCAGGTTCATCTATGAGGATATTCTGATACTTCATCATTCCTCCTCCTGAGAGCAGCGCTCCTTCTTGAGTAGCGCCTTCCAGTTTTCGTCCACATTCTTTTGAATCATTGCGATTTCCTCCTCCGTTAGATGTCTAAACCTTCCCTGAAGGCGCAAATACTCTTTTACTGGCTTGGGATTCTTTGGCTTTATTGAAATTTTGTATTTTCCGTTTATAACCTCATATAGAGGAAATATGTTTGTTTGAACGGCCAAGCGTGATACTTCTACAGTTTTATCTGGAGAATGTCTCCATCCTGTTGGGCAAGGTGAGAGAATCTGGAAGAATTTTGGACCTTTAATCTCTTTTGCTCTCTTTAATTTTGAAATCATATCCTCAGGATAAGCTATTGTGGCTGTGGCAACGTATGGGATATGGTGAGCAACCATGATTTCAGCCACACTCTTCTTTGGTTCCCACTTGTACATTCTCTTCTTCCCACCTGGCGTGGTGGTGGTCCAAGCACCCATAGGAGTTGAGCCAGAGCGCTGTATGCCTGTGTTCATATATGCCTCATTATCGTACATTATGTAGAACACATTATGGCCGCGCTCAGCTGCCGCGCTCAGAGCTTGAAGGCCAATATCAGCTGTGCCACCATCTCCTGCGAATCCTACAACATTAACATCCTCCTTTCCAAGAGCATCTAAAGCTTCTCTTATGCCGGATATTGCAGCTCCAGTAACTTCAAAAGCAGTATAAAGTAATGGTACCTCTAAATTTCTATGAGGATAAACACCTGGAATGACGGCCCAGCAGCAAGCTGGGATGGATAAAATTGTATTTTTGCCAAGGGCCTTTAGAACATAGCGCATGGCTATTGTTGCGCCGCATCCAAGGCAAGCAGTGTGCCCTGGAAGCATGTATTCCTCTTCAGGTATAGTTAATTTCTTCATTATGACCACCTCTTATCTCCTTGCAAACCAACCCATTCAACTTCCCTGTCCACAACTCCTTCCTTTGCAATTGAGAGCATATCATTGAATACCTTCTCAAGTATCTGCGGTGTTATATCTCTTCCACCGAGCCCCATCACATAGTTCTTTACAGGTATGTTTGCATAGCCATATAGCACAGATTTTGTTTCAGCGTATAAATCTGCACCGGGCCCAAAGGAGTAGCTCCTATCTACAACACCAATCATATTTGTCTTCTTGGCTAAAGCACGCATTTCATCTGCAGGGAATGGACGGAAGTACCTAACTCTGGCAACTCCAACCTTCTTTCCCTTCTCCCTCATCCTATCAACTACATCCTTCGCTGTAGACCCAATTGTGCCCAAAACAACCATAATTGCATCTGCATCCTCTGTGCGATACTCCTCTATGAATGGTGAATAGCTCCTGTTGAATTTCTCATTGTACTCTTCTACAACTTTCTTTATCTCATTTCTTGCCTCTTCCATTGCAAGGGCCATCTTGTAACGGAACTCCATATAAGGCCCTTCGGGCATAATTAAAGATCCAAATCCAGCGGGCTCATCTGGGTCTAATTTGAATGCAGGGTTATATTCTCCTAAGAAATCATCCACATCCTTTTGGTCTGGAATCTCTACACCTTCGGAGGTGTGGGATAGGATGAAAGCATCCTCAATTACCATTGTTGGCATAAGAATATTGTGCTTCTCCGCAATCTTGTAGGACATTATAATGGAATCAAGTACTTCTTGATTATTCTGCGTGTAAACTTGAATCCATCCACTATCACGTTCGGCCATTGTATCTAGTTGGTCAGTCCAAACGCTCCAAGGGGGTGCCATAGCTCTATTTACTACACTCATAACAATTGGCAATCTTGCACCTGAAGCCCATATCAATACTTCATGCATAAGTGCCAAGCCATGGGCGCTTGTTGCGGTGTATGTTCTCACACCAGTATTCTGAGCTGCTATACAAGCAGCCATTGCAGAATGCTCACTCTCTACCCTTATATACCTTGCATCCATCTCCCCATTGGCAATGAAATCTGCGATTGTCTCAATTATGCTTGTCTGAGGAGTTATAGGGTATGCTGCTATGACTTTGGGTCTTGAAAGTTTAGCACCCCAAGCAGCACTTTCATTACCTGTTAAAATCATCCTCATTCTTCATCACCCCTGAAATTTTCCTCTAGCACAAGCTCAATTGCATTAACGGGACATTCATTGGCACATATACCACAACCCTTGCAGAAATCGTAGTTAATTTCTACAGTATCAAATTTTGCAAGGGCTTCCTTAGGAGACTCGTGAGCCTCTGGTGGTGCAAAATGAATAGCTGCGTCAGGGCAGAATTTCCAGCATATGTAACATCTTATACATTTTTCGTAATGTATAACAGGCCTAAATGTTCTCCAACCTCCTGTTTTATTCTCAGTGCTTGGAACCTTTGCTATTGGTGTTGGGTCCTTGGGCAAATTTATAGACATTTAATCACCTCCCATTATAACACTCTCATAAGCATCCTTTGCTGCTTGAGCATTCTCCTCCTCTTTAACTGGTGCCATTTGCTTTATTGCCTCCATAACAGTTTCTATTTTTACCAATCCACTTACCTTTGAGAATGCACCAAGAATTGCAGTGTTTACAATAGGAGCAGCTTGAGATCCAAGGCGGTGCTTTATGGCTATTGTGGTAGCATCTACTGTTGCTATATGTGGAAAATCAAGAGTTTTCCTTAGTTCATTCGGTTTCTTTACAGTGTTTACTAAAATCCATCCATCTTTCTTCAAGCCGTGGAGAACATTCACAGCTGTCAGAAGAGATGGATCTAGCACAATCACATAATCTGGCTCGTAAATTTGGTACTTTGCTCTAATTGGTTTATCATCTACCCTTGTAAATGCAGTTACAGGTGCACCTCTTCTCTCTACTCCATAGTAGGGGAAAGCTGATACATATTTTCCCTCCATGAAGAAGGCCTTAGCAAGTATCTTTGATGCTATAACCGAACCTTGTCCACCTCGTCCATGAAAACGAATTTCTATCATAACATCACCATATGGTAATTACATTATTCTATTTATTGGCTTTCCCAATGTGAAATATTAGCATTCTTTATAATTTCCCCCAAAATATCTTTAGGTGCGTTTGTTCTTACGCCTTGTGGTGAGAATTGAGTAGGATATGCTTCATATCCAAGCTCTTTTAATTCTTTTATAATATATTTTGGCGAAGGAGTTGAAACTTTAAGCTCGCTGGCAATTGAGGGTATGTGGTAAAAAAGAAAGAATTTTTCATTTTTCCACAATTCAAGGTAATTTTCTAATATTTTCCTTGTAGGCAACCAATCAGGTATTTCTGAATTATTTAAGAAGGGAAAATCATGCAGTTCTCCCATCCACATTGGGCCTCCAAACTTCGTATTCTTTATTTTTTCCAAGGTTGCATTTGCTCTAGCTACACCTCCTTTAATCCTCACATATACCCTATAAAAATGTCCATGCCAAACGCTAATAATTGGCTCTATGCCCAAGTCAAATCTAACTGCCATCCTTCCTATGTAGCCAAGGAGGACTCGTATTCCAATCTCGTGCACAAGCTGTGAGGGTGCATGAACATCCGCTAAGTACCTTCTAACTATTCTCCTATTCCTCCCTCCAAGGGTGGCTGTATCCGTGGCAGTTATTCCTATTATCTTCCCAGAGCGTATTGCAGAATCTATGAAGGGCACAGGGGTTCCAAAGGGGTCTATATCCACATAATTGTATCTTTCCTCATTCATCAATGTATTTGCATCTCTATTTGTTACCCTTGCTTCAATATCATTAAGCCCTAAATTTTTCTTTATTATCTCCACGGCCCTCTCATCTCTATCGTTTATTGTAGTTTCAATTCCCAATTCTTTCACGATTCTTATTCCCCTCACTCCAGTGGCTGCTAGGGCGTCTAGAGCATTTTTAACCTTCAAATTGTAGAGGAGAAAAATGGTAGTATCTCTATTAAATAACATTGCACGATTGTAAAAAACACCTTCAATCTTTCCGGGACCTTTTAGATTCACATTTGGTGCTAAAATCCTTACTTTTCCCTCTTCAACTATCACTGCCTCTCCCCTTTTATGAGCTGCACTATTTTGAAAGGTAGGAGATTTCTATTTATGGGTGTGACTTCTAGCATCCTTATATCATCTCTTCTCCTTATCTCCTGTAGTAAGGAATTTCTTGATTTTTTATGAAGGGTCATTATGATGTGCTTATCCATATCTAAAATATCACGGACAGTTTGAACAAATTTTTTGCTCTCCACTTCCATCTTTCCAATCTCGTCTATAACAATGACATCTGCCTTTTCCATAGCATCCTGAAGGGCTTTTATTCCTACCTCTTCTAATGCATTTATATCAATCCCATACTTCCCAACCTTGTGTCTAGATTCAAAATCCTTGTGGGCAAAAACCTTCTTCTCTTTACTCATCCAGTCCAGAACATAAAATCCTGTTCTCTTTCCATTCTCCCTTAGCTCCTCTGTTATCATTCCCCCCACAACATACCCCTCTTCTTCCAAAATCTCAATCGTCTTTATGAGTGTTGTAGTTTTTCCCACTCCCGGCAGCCCACTCAATCCAATTTTAATGTACATCTTCAGCACCTCTTATTTCTTTAATGTACATGAGAGGATAATCCATCTCCCCCACATACTCCAACTTGCATACTGCAATTTTATCCTCATATTGCACGGTTAGCTCAACATTGAGCATGTCCCCGCTAAGTGTTAAATACTTGTAGAATCCACTCTTCTTTTTTATCCTGCTTCTATCAATTTTAACTTTGGCATCAACAACAAAGGGTTGAACTTTTAAGCTTGCCTCCATCGCTTTCTCCAAGGCATCCACATTCTCTAAACTCAAAGGTGTGCCAACAAACTGATGATACACGGTGCCTAACTTAATTCCCGCCTCAAACGCTGCTCTTTCAGAAGAAGAGCAATTGAAATATTTCTTGGCCCTATCTACTTTCATTGTGGTAGGGGTATGGCAAACATAAATATTATTATTTCGTGTTATGCAAATTCTTAAATACAGAATCAAGATATGGGAATGAGGGATTCGTATGGAAAAAGGAGACATAATACGCTGGGAATTCGAAGCATGGATTGTTGAAGATGGAAACGAGATCCTATTTGATACCACAAAGGAAGATCTTGCCAAAGAGCAAGGTATTCATGATCCAAATGTAAAGTATGGACCTATGGTATCAATTGTTGGAGTTGGAAGGTTGATAAAGGGCATTGATGAGGAGCTTCTTAAGGCAGAAGTTGGAAAGGATTATGAAGTTACCATTCCTCCTGAGAAGGGCTATGGTGAGAGAGATCCTAAGCTTGTGAAGATACATTCTTACAGGGAGCTTGCAAGGCAGAAAATTGAGCCAGAAGTAGGGAAGGAAGTTATAATTAATAACAAGCGTGGGAGAATAGTTACTGTAACTCCCGGTCGTGTGGTTATAGATTTTAATCATCCCTTGGCAGGTAAAACTTTAAAGTACAAATTTAAGATTGTTGAGAAAGTTGAAGGGGACGTTGATAAGGTTCGTGCTATAATTGAAATGGATTATGGAAAGGATATGGATAAATTCAATATTGAGCTTAAGGATGATGACATAATTATTGAGCTTCCTGATGTGTGCAAGTATGATAGCAACTGGGCTGTAGCAAAGTACGCGGTTGTTGGAGACATAAGGGATTATGTTGCAAACAAGAATGTGAAGTTTGTGGAAGTTTATTCAAAGAAGGAAGAGAAGAAAGAGGAAAAAGAAGAAAGCAAAGAGAACATTGAGGAAAATGCAGAGAGTGTAGAGGAAACAAAGGAAGAAACTGAATCCTCAGAGGAGAAAAATACGGATGAAAATGAGGAAGAAGCAAAATCTTAATTTTTATTTCTCTCAATAATTTTGTAGATTTCTCCATTTAAGAAAGAATTGACAATATCCTCTATTTTTCCATCAACTCCTGTGAGCACCTTTATCCCCATATATTTGAAGAAATCCTGTGCTGATTTATCTATATATTTAACTATTAAAAGTTCTCCATCATATTGCTTTATGAAGAGAGGTATGCTCCCGGGATCTTGGGATTTAAATGGTAACTCTTCAACTTGAACATTTAAAATCTCTTTGTTTTGGAGGTTTACTTCAACGAAGGTATAATACTTTGCCTTCTTTACATCCTCAATATAACCATTCATACCCTTATTTGTAGATGGTAATGCTATTATCATAATTGTTCATGTGTTTAAATTTTAAATACTTTTTAAAATTCAACACGCTCAACTATTTTCTCTTCTTCATTGCCAATTACTTCTGCTACTACTTCTATCAACTCTTTAATTCCAGAAGTTTCTATCTTATTCTTAAGGAGCTCATCTACTTGGAAGATCCCTGCTGAGTTTCTCATCTTTATTCTTATCTTTAGAGGCTTCTTATCTCCTTCCATAACACTAACTTCCTTTATTGCAAGGGCGGATACAGAGTGTATATTTACTTTTCCTATTTTGAATGGAATCCTAGCGCGGCCCTCCTCCATATCTAAGGCATCTGCAATTTTTACAATTCCAGCTTCAATAGTCAATGGTATTATGTTTGCCCTGTGGGAGAATATGGCATGTAAAGTTTCAGCCTTTATTATTGTTTTTTCTTCCTCGTTGTATATTCCTTCAAGAAGTCTATCTATTATAGGAACTGCTAACACGAGGCTATTATCCTCATGCTTGGTTCTGTGTATTGCATGCCCTATGTCATGGAGGGCAGAAGCAAGGGTGACGATTACTTCCGCATCCTCATTTTTCATTTCATAATTTTTTACTACCCCGGGAACAATACCCTTGGCTATTAGAATTCTAAGCATTCTTAGAGCTATATTTGCAACGATTTTAACATGCACGGGACCGTGGTCATTGTATCCAAGGCGGTCAATGGCAATTATATTTGATGCTTTCCAAAGGGTGTTCAATTCAACATCTTCTTTTATTCTATCTATTAGAATCTTCAATTTTTTGTTGTCTTCGCATGGAACGGAAAACTCAGGCATAGTTGGCCATAAGAAATAATCATATAAAGATTCTCACTTAATAGCTTTTTAATTTCTATGAACGGAATGCAAGAGAAGAATCAACAAATGGGCTATATTGAAAAGGTGTTACAAGAAGAGTAAAATGATGAGCATCCAGGTAAGAGAAAGATATGCACAAACTATATTTCTCGCTTAAAGCATGTTTTCTATTGCATCATAATACAAAAATATTTAATATTTATAGCCCTATTACCGCAGGATGAGCAGGAATGGAAAGGAGCTTCTGCTTCTCTCCCTTGCGTTTCTATTTGTAAATATGGGTTGGGGTATGGCATGGCCTCAACTACCTACTTACATGAAGGTATTAGGTGGTGGTGTGCTCATGGTTGCTTCCCTTTCCATCCTGTTTAATGTGTTCTCTACCTTAGGTCAATATTTTTGGGGTCGTAAATCAGATCAGGTTCAGAGGAGGAAGCCATTTGTTATATTTGGAGTTGCTACTGGAGGATTTTTCTTTTTTATTATGGCTTTTGCCACTTCTGCCACAGTTTTACTTACCATGAGGTCTCTTCAGGGATTCTTTATGTCTGCACAAACACCTGCGGTTAGTGCATTAATATCAGAGCTCTCGGAGAATGTGGGTAGAAGCTTTGGTATATTTAACTCCCTATCAAATGCTGGATTTATGCTTGGTAACTTTGTAGGGGGATTTATAATAGGTGCTTATCCAAAAAATTACACGCTTCTCTACTCTCTGTCAAGCTTACCATTCATAGCAGCTATTTCTCTTTTGATTTTTCTAAGGGAGCCAAACCGTACACCCATGGATTTTCGAATGATGTTTAGAATAGACAGGCCTGGTAGAATGGTGGTTAAATGGCAAAATGCCAGGGAATTTGTGAAAAGAAATAGGAATATTACAATGATGACCATATCAGTTCTCTTTATGATGGTAGCTTCTGGTATGGTATATTCTTTCCTCTCCATACTTCTTCAGGAGCGCTTTGGAGATGCTTGGGTTGGATGGTACTTTGGTATAGATAGCGGAATATCTATAATCTTCGTATATCTTCTTGGATACTTGGCCGATAGGATAGGGAGCAAGCTAGTTGCTATAATGGGAATTCTTGGGTACATGGCAACCTTTTACCTTTACTACTCTGCCATATCCATACCCCTTATAATCCTCGCTGCCGCAGTTTCTGGGTTTAAGTGGGCAGCATATTTTAATTCTATCAATACTTACATAGCCAAGATGAGTTCAAGGAATGAAAGAGCCACTGCTCTTGGTATAATGAATTCTGCTATGGCTCTTGGGTGGGTGTTTGGTCCACTTATAAGTGCTTATCTCATTCCTCTTCTCTCCTTACCTCTTACTGTTCTCTTTGCTATAATCCCCGCAGGAATTTCGCTTCTAATAGTGCTTCCCGTGGAGAATGATATAAATTATATGGATGGTTTGCCAATAAAAAATAAAAAATATGCTAAAAATTAAAGGCTATTTTTTACCATTTCTAGAAGCTCTTTTGCATCTCTAACATCCATTCCAACGGTTTTGGTTAGGAAATCCATAAGTTCTTCCTCTGTGGCTCCATTCTCTATTCTGTAAACTAGCATATTAATTAGTCTTTGAAGTACTTTCTGCATAAATTCCATCTCAATGCCCAAGGCCTTAACTCCAACAAGCACACCAATGACTAAAGCCACAAGAGCATTATTAAACTCCTCTTTGCCCAGTGTGGATTTATCCAAGTCAACCCTTAATCTAATGTTTTTATTCTCTCCACCAATGGAATATTTCATCATATGTACCTTGTCGTTTAGCCACATTAATGTCTCGTATATGCGTAACTTCTCCTCATCACTCATATCAGCAGTTTCAATTGTTGTTGGCACTATGAGATGCACGAAGTTATCGGAAAAGGCAACCATTAAGTGCATAGGTACTGATGGGTGCTCCGCGTAGTAAACTCCCATTTCCAACTCCTCAACTCTCCATGGCAGGTCCACTATATCAACAGCATCATCGCTTCCAGCGGTGAGCCATTGCAATACATTTGCTTCTACTTTGTCCATTTAAATCACCTCTTTTGTTCATTAACTAAACATATTTAATCCTTTCTGGACAAGTTTGTTTAATCCTTCTCAAAATGACAAATTTGATATGCCCAAATGAGCATGTCCCTATATGAGGCCCTTTACAAATTTAATACCCTTTGAAGATGCAAGGAGAATTGTATTGGAGAATGTAAAGCCCATTGAAAATGTGGAAGAATTAAAGCTCTTGTACGCCTTGGGTAGAGTTTTGGCTGAAGATATTATCTCGCCAATAAACGTTCCTCCATTCGCCAGAGCAGCTGAAGATGGTTATGCTGTCAGATCTGAGGATACATATGGGGCTGGCCAATATGCACCTAAGGAATTCAAGCTTGTGGGAGAGATAAATACTGGAGAGTATAAGGAAATAAAAGTGAGGAAGGGAGAATGTGTGAAAATTGCCACTGGAGCCATGCTTCCGGAAGGTGCAGATGCTGTTGTTCGCGTGGAAGATACGGAAGAAGAGGGAAATATTGTGAGAGTTTATCGTCCTGTTCATCCAGGATTTGATGTTGCCCCTGAAGGTGAAGACATAAAGAAGGGAGAGAAAATATTGGCAAAAGGTACAATTTTGAATCCTCCAAAGATAGGTGCCCTCGCAGCCATGGGGATAGCAAAGGTGAAAGTTTACAGAAAGCCGAAGATAGCTGTTCTACCCTCGGGCAACGAGCTCATTGTTCCCGGTGAGAAAATTGAAAAAGGCAAGATTTACGATGTAAATACATACACAATATCTTCTGTTATAAGGGAGAATGGTGGAGAGCCAATCATATTTCCTTTCGTTATGGATGACAGGGAGGATATTGAAAATAAGTTGATGGAAGCTCTAAAGTACGATATGGTTGTTTTTTCTGGTGGCTCATCAGTGGGAGATAGGGATATGCTTATTGATGTTGTGTCAAAGCATGCAAAAATTCTATTTCATGGTGTGCAAATCAAGCCGGGAAAGCCAACATGGTGTGCAAGGGGAGATAAATTGATATTTGGAATGCCAGGTTTTCCCACCTCGTGCTTGAATGATTCATATCAATTCTTAGGTCCAGCAGTTAGAAAGATGGCAAGGTTACCTCCCAAGAAGGAGAGGGTAGTAAAGGCAAGGATGGCTAGGCGCATAACTTCAACTTTGGGGAGAATGCAATTTTTCACCGTGCATTTAAGAGATGATTATGCATATCCTGCCTATAAGACCTCTGGAGCAATAACCAGTATGGCGGATTCTGATGGCTATATAATAATACCTGCAAATTCAGATTTGGTTGAAAAAGATGAGGAAGTGGAAGTGCATCTATGGGGTGATTAAATTGTATCTTGGATTCTGTGGATACTCTAATTCTGGAAAAACGAGTATGATTGTGGAGCTTTTGCAAAGATTGAAAGATTACAAAATAGCTGTGGTGAAGCACACGCCACATGGAATAGATATGCAGGGAAAGGATAGTAAGAGATTTAGGGAAGCAGGAGCTATGGAAGTAGTGCTTTTGGGAGATGAGCAAGTGCATATAAAGAATGCCTCATCTCTTTTTTCCGTTCTAAAGTATTTAAGGGATTATGATATAATTTTTGTTGAAGGATTTAAATCCTACAAATTTCTGCCAAAGATATGCCTGGGAGATGCAGAATGTGAGAATTGCATAATGAGAGATCCTGAAATTGATGATGTTATAGGTTATATAGAAAAAGAGGTAAAAATAGAGAGGATAATGAAAGAGCTTCCAAATTTCAACTGTGGAGAGTGCAATCATAGAAATTGCAGAGAGATGGCGGAGGCAATTTATCGTGGAGAGGATGATTTTAAGAATTGCAGGTATTGGAATCCTAATGCTGTTATAAGTGTAAAGGTTAACGGTGAGGATATATACATGGGAAAATTTGCGCAGGATATTGTTATAAAAACTATAACGGGTATGCTCTCAGCGTTTAAAGGAGTGGGAAATATAAGAGAGGTGGAAATAAAATATAAGGTTAAGAAAGATTGAGCTTCTCCATATATTCGTCCTTATCCTCTTTTAATATTTTTGAAAAGAGCTCTTTTCTCATTTGCATATATTCCTCACGGAGAATATCAAAGCAGTGCCAATCCCATTTTCTGCCAAGAACAAACGCAGATTTTCTTTCTATGCCATATCTTTTGAAACCACAATTCTCCAATACTCTATGTGCCCTCTTATTGTACTCAATGCTACATGCCTCGCATTTTTCTAAGTTTAGATGGTAGAAAGATATTTCAAGGAGCGCCAGTGTTATTATTTTACCTAATCCCTTATTCCAGTAATTCTTATCTATGTAAGTCCCAATATTTCCTCTTCTTACACCACTCCAATTCTCTAGTCTTATGACAGCTGTGCCTATTGCTTCTCTCGAATCTCTCAACTCTACAATGTAATGCAATCTATCCTCTCTCTCCATTTCTTTCTCATAATATTTTACCACGGCATCATAGCTTTTAACTTGTTGGGGCATACCCCTAGAGTAAAGCATGGTTTCAAAATCATTTTCCCATTCATGCACTTTCTTCAAGTCTTCTCTTTCCCAAGCTCTAAGTTTTATAGGTCCAAATTCAAGCATGGGTGGATATCAAATATCTTTTATAAAACACTTTGGAAATCTTTTATTACGACTTTGTAATTTCCTTTCGTGTTGAATCTGATTTACCTTGTAGTTGCAGGTATATTCATCGGTCTCCTTGGAGGAATGTTTGGGTTTGGGGGCAGTTCTATAAGCACTCCCATACTCCGTGTGTTCTTCTTAATTCCTCCTTATTTTGCCCTTGCAAGCCCTTTGCCTATGACTCTAGTATCATCATCCATAGCTTTAAAGAGATATCAGGAGGAGAAACTTGTGGACTGGAAGATAGTAGAGAAGATGCTCCTTGTTGTTCTTCCCGGCTCGTTCATAGGAGCCTATGCAACTAAGTATATAAGTGGTAAGGCATTGATGCTTTTAACTGCTGTTTTTCTTGTTTATATTTCTGTAAGATTGATGTTTTCTGAGAAAAAGAGAAAGATGGAAAAAAGGACATGGATAATCTTGCTTGCAGGATTTGTTATAGGCCTTTTATCAGGTATGCTTGCCAATGGTGGGGGTATACTGATGGTTCCCATCCTCTTACTTCTTGGAATGAGTATAAAGAGGGCAATTGGCACATCGGTTGCAATGGTTTTGTTTGCCGCTATACCATCCATTCTTGTACATTGGTATTTGGGACATATTGACTGGCTTATAACTTTAGGATTGACAATTGGCGCTATACCCGGAGCTTATCTCGGAGCTTGGATAACTGTGAATG
>WAKY01000157.1 GCA_015523135.1 Candidatus Aciduliprofundum sp. | reverse complement strand
CACATAAAAATCCTTTTTCACATATTTCTGTTCAGGCAAGTAACGAGTAATTGCACTTAAAACTCCATCTTTCTCAGCAAAAAAGTACTTTGTACCGGGCACAATATGATTGCTTATAACTACCTTATTCTTACCATAAGGCGTATAGCAGAAGTATTTTGCTCCAGGGATATAGAAACTATAGTTCCCCATATAATAAAGATCCTGCAAGTCAAGAAAAGGATAGTGCTCATTCGGTAAATTGAATACGAATTTCATCTCATATACCTTATCCTTTGTTTCTATGTACGCTGTAAAATTGTAAGATAATGTACCATTTACTTTACGTTCATCCAAATTAAAATAAGCATGAGTCCAAAAAGAGATATTTCTATCTTGAAATTTAAAAATTTCCGCCATAGCCCATCTCCAATCTTTATAATCTACCCGATCTTGCGATACATTCTTAGATTCCACAAGTAGCACCATAACATCCCCATGGTTTTTTATTTCAGATTCCGTTCCATCTAAAACATACTTTACTCCTTCCAAATATCCTCTACTCCGTAGAGTTATGTTTAATGCTACCGACTCACTCTCGGAATCGCCAATAATATACAACGGATAAATGCTTAGAGTAATATTCCCCGCAGATATATTCCACAGGTGAGTTTTTAGATGCTCTCTTTCCCAGTATTGTGCTAAAGGAGTACTATTGTGATAGAGACGATACTCGTCACCATAATCCCAATACCTGAGGTCATTTACATACTTCGTGGGCAATTTGACCACTGGCTTCTCTGGTGCTGAATGAAAAGCTGCATAGTAAAATCCACCTCCGCCTATGACAAGCACGATGGGAAGCACCACTGCCAAGATTATTTTGGTTCTCTTGAGCATTACTATGCCTCCTTAGGACAAAGATATGAATTTCATCGTATATATCGTTTTCTTGCCTTTTTATTCTCCTACAACTATCTTCAAAACTACCTGCGTTTGCACCTCGTGCATATCCGTCCACCCCAGCAACGAGGGATGACCGTAATATGCCGTCACCGTGAAGATTATCGCGTGGTTGAGATGCTGGGAGAGTGAGTCATCAAGAAATATCTGGAGAGCAAAACTCACACCGTAGAAATCTGCATCTTTCTTATCTTTGTTTACACCCACTAATTTGTGACCATATTCCCATTCATCCAACATCATGGTATCGTGACTATTTGGATATGTGCTTGGACTCCTGTCATACCACAGATTTGCACCTTCAAACATTGATGTATCAACATACTCTACTCCTGTGTATTCATCTTCCTCCTCGCTTCCATATTGATAGCTTACTACCAATTTCTGAAGTATGTAATCCCCGCTCAGGCGCTCAGCGTATGCGGTGAGATTACCTCCTAACATACTATAACCAGAAAAAGAGGCTAAATAACCATTTAGTATAAGATAAGAATATACCTCAAAATTATCATTCCTGCTCTCATTTCCACCTACAAGATACATGGATTTATTATCCTTCGCTGTCCTGAGAAATACCACTGTGCTATCCAACTTGGAGAAATCCACATCTGGCTTTTCCATCGCAACTGCGGGTTTCCACCACTTCACCTTTGGCTGCGAGGCAAAATAGGCGCCGAGGAGAATGGCTATAACTACAATAACTCCAATTCCGATTAGCAGGGCTCTCATTCTCTTGCTCATCTCTATGTGTATATTCTTAGCCCAATATTAATTTTTAGATGTGAACGCAAAGGTTAATACCAATTTTCCCATGCTTACACTATGAGAGCACTCATTAGCGTTTCAGATAAATCAGGACTGGAAGATTTTGCAAAATTCTTAGCCCAGAAAGGATACGAAATAATTGCCACGGGAGGCACTAAAAGATTTTTGGAGGAAAGAGGAATAAAGGCAATTTCTGTGGAGGAGATAACGGGCTATCCTGAAATTTTGAATGGCAGGGTAAAGACGCTACATCCTGCAATCCATGGAGCAATTTTGGCTGAGAAGAAGGAGGATTTGGAGAAGTACAATCTCAAGGGCATTGATATGGTAGTTGTGAATCTTTACCCCTTTGAGAAAAATATAGGAAACGAGAGAGATATGATTGAGAATATTGACATTGGTGGCGTAGCCCTTTTGAGAGCAGCCGCCAAGAACTACAAAAGGGTGCTTGTAGTATCCTCACCTTCCCAGTACAAAGAGGTCATGGATGCAATAGAAAAAGGAGAGATAAATGAAGATTTCAGAAGAGAATATGCACTGGAGGCATTTGCCTTAACCGCCTCTTACGATAGCATGATTTACAATGCATTCTGGAACAAATTCTATGAAGGCATGCCAGAGCATTTCCTGTATCATTCAAAGAAAAAGATGGAGCTAAGGTATGGGGAGAATCCACACCAGAGGGGAGCACTCTATATGGATAGAAATGTGGAATGGGAGCAGTTGCATGGAAAAAAATTATCCTTTAACAATCTATACGATATAGATGCCGCATGGAACATTGTAATGGAATTTGATAGACCTGCGGTGGCCATAATAAAGCATGCAAACCCATGCGGTGCAGCTCTAGGTAAAGATGTGAAAGAGGCCTATATGAAAGCTCTAGAAGGGGACCCAATATCCGCATACGGTAGCATAGTGGCTTCCAATAAAAAAGTAGATGAGGAGGCTGCAAAGGAGATGAAAAAATTGTTTATTGAAGTTCTAATTGCTCCTGATTTTACCCAAGATGCCTTGGAGATTTTGGAAAAGAAAAAGAATATAAGGATAATAAAAGTCAAAAAATGGAAAAAAGAGGGGTGGAACTTGAGAAGAATAGATGGGGGAATCTTAGTTCAGGACTGGGACACAAAAAAATTGGATAAGGTAAAATGCGTATCTAAAAGGATGCCCAATGAGAATGAGATGCGTGATTTAATATTCGCTTGGAACATAGTTAGGTATGTGAAAAGCAACGCAATAGTTTTTGCTAAGAATGAGGCATTAGTGGGTGTTGGCGCAGGGCAGATGAGCCGTGTAGATTCTGTAAAAATAGCAGCTATGAAGGCGGGTGATAGAGCCAAGGGTGCAGTTATGGCATCGGATGCATTCTTCCCATTCAGAGATGCAATAGATGAAGCAGCAAAGGTTGGAATAACAGCCGTTATTCAACCAGGAGGCTCAAAGAGGGACAAGGAGGTTATAGAGGCAGTAGATGAGCACAATATGGCAATGCTATTCACAGGATTTAGAGTATTCAGGCATTGAGGTGACCAACATGTATTTGACAAAAGAGGAAGAGAGAATTTTGGACGGAGAGTATGGGGAGAATTACGCAAAGATGATGAATATCCTTGTGAAAATCGGCGAAATTTACGGGGCAGATAAGCTTATACCAATAACATCCGCTCAATTATCTGGTGTATCATACAACACGATTGGTGATGCAGGCTTGCATTTCCTTAACTCCTTAAAAGATGTAAAAGTAGCGGTTAAAACAACATTAAATCCCCTAGCATTTGATGAGAGATACTTGGATGCTCTCCAAGTTGATGCTACACTATTCAAAAAGCAGATGGAGATAATAAAAGCTTACAAAAATATGGGCGTTAAGACCACTGCCACTTGCACACCTTACTACTACGATAACATTCCAAAATTCGGAGAGCATATAGCTTGGGCAGAG
This sequence comes from Candidatus Aciduliprofundum sp., assembly GCA_015523135.1. Classification (GTDB taxonomy): domain Archaea; phylum Thermoplasmatota; class Thermoplasmata; order Thermoplasmatales; family Aciduliprofundaceae; genus Aciduliprofundum. The sequence goes on along the minus strand of WAKY01000157.1, from coordinate 10,979 downwards.
AGCTCAGCGGTCATATATGCAAATTCAATTATAGGGGCAAGAACAAACAGAGAGGGAGCTGTAACAGCCCTAGCTTCTGCAATAATAGGCGAGACACCAAATTATGGACTTCATTTAGATGAAGAGAGGAAAGCAACGCACATAGTAGAATTGGATTTTCAGCCAAGGGGGGAAGATTTTCCGCTAATAGGCCTGCTCGTAGGAAAGGAAGTTCAAGGTATACCATACCTGAAAATTAAGGGAGATAATGATGATTTCAAGCTAATGGGTGCAGCCATGGCCGCCTCTGGAAGCATAGCAATGTACCATGTTGAGAATCTAACTCCTGAATACAAAAATGCAATCCAAGGAAATTTAGAGAGAATAGAAATAGAAAAAAATGAGATTGATAAAATGAAAAAAAGGGTGGATGTAGAACTTGTTGCGATAGGATGTCCTCATGTATCCCCTGCAGAGTTAAGAAAGATTGCAAAATTTGTTAAAGGAAAGAAAAAGAAGAGAGGTGTGGAATTTTGGGTTTTCGCTGCCAGAAGCGTCTGGGAAAATCACAAAGATCTGATCAAAATAATAGAGAATTTCGGTGGAAAAGTTATGGTTGATACCTGCGTTGTGGTTAGTAATGCGGGCAAGATATTCCACAAAATAGGAACTACATCTGGAAAAGCGGCATTCTACCTGAGCAAGGATAAATTTGGAGGAGCAGAAGTGGTTGTTGAAGATTTGTATACTCTTTTACGGAGCGTGATAGAATGATTTTAAAGGGGAGGAGCATAGTAGAGGGATACACCGAGGGAGAAGTAGTAAAATTTGATAAACCATTGGTAATTTTGAGCGATATTGACGAGAAAAAAGGGGAAATATTAGGAAGGAAGGTAAAGGGAAAAATCGTGGTATTTCCATGGGGTGCAGGAAGCACCGTGGGCTCATACACAATATACGGATTGAAGTATTATGGTAATTCACCAAAAGCATTCATTCTCAACAGAGCGGAAACTATTGTTGCTGCAGGAGCAATAATAGCCAACATACCAACAGTGGACAAAATTGATATCTCCAAGATAAAAGATGGAGATTATGCAATAATTAGAAACAATGAGATTGAAATTAGATAATTATTTGACCTCTCCATCAACATACTTCATTATCTCACCCATTTCAAAGGCCTCCAATTCTTCTATGTTAAAGAACAAATAGGCCTCTTTCTCCTTTAATTTTTCTTTCATCTCTCCAATCATCTGAAGGAGCTTATCAAGGCCATTTATAGCCAATAGGAGATCAAAACAATCTACTATAATTAGCTTTCCTCCATTTTCCAAGAAATTTAAAATCCTACCTTTTAACTTCTCTAAATCTTTTGGCTTTATTGTATCACCAAAGGGCACATAAGAAATCCATACAGTTTCTACATTCTTTAGATTATATAATTTTTTTATCTCATCAGGGTTATCTTTAGTTATTAGCATCTTTTTCTCTTTCATCAGCTCTTCTGGTATTTTTTCAAGCATATCTTTAAGTTCTCCTAAGAACAAGTAAACATTGCCTTTCTTCATCTTTCTCTCTTCCATCTTAACTCTTATAGGTGCCCCACATCTTGGGCAAAAATCGTCCTCAGGCGTGAGCTCTGCACCACAGAATGGACAATACTCCTTATTTTTCTCTTTTTTAGGTTTAAAAGCCGTAGAATAAAGGTATTCAATTATTTCATTTGCTAATTTTAGCGGTATTCCTGTCACCTCGGCTATCTGCTCTGGTTCAGCTTCCATTAACTCATATACACTTCCATATCCCATTTTAAATAGAAGCTCTGCTCGAGAATTATCAATACCGGGTATGCTCTTAAAAGCTTTAATAACCCAACGCTTAAATAGAGGAATTATTCCTATGGTAATTTTATATTCCATTATAGGCCATTCAACAATATACCCATATTCAGTGTAGTTAAATTCAATATTTCTAGCCAGACATTTTTCTCTAATCTCATCATCATAACCCCTTATCATCTTTATAGCATCAGAATTTCCAGAAATACTTATATCAATTAGATCATCAAAATCCATATCAATATCTTTCCTCATCATATTTATTCTTCTTATTACCTCTCTAACTAATCTTATTCTTTTTGTAGTAATGTCTCTTTCACTTTGAATATATATATCTCCATATTCAAACTCAATATGGTCATAACCCTTTGGAACTTTTTTTATGTAATTTATCATATTTGGGGTTATTTTAATTATAAAGCCTTCAACTCCAAGAGTGTATCCTCCCTTCTCCATTGCATCTAAAATCTCTCTTACATTCTTTCTTCTAAGTAGAAACGCAATTTTAGGAGCCCAAGCACGATAAGAAGCGCTAATTTCCTCCACATTTGGCTCTACTTCTATCTCCATTTCATCCCAATCCTCAACAATCTGAAATAGGAGGATATTCTCTAAATTTAAAATAGTATCCTTTAAAGAATTTATTTCATCAGCATAGGACGTTACAAAAACAACTTTTTTTAGAGGTTCTTTTTTTGGAATTCCATTTTTCTCCCTATATTTTCTAATAATATCTATAAAATCCTTTATAATTTCAATAGACCTCCTCTCCTCAGCCTCTTCAACTTTTATTGAGAGATCTTTTACATCTAATTTATCTAAATTCATCTTCGCAAAATCTGGTATAAATGGATATAACAACAATATTGCGTCTTTAATAGGCTCAATAACTAAAGGGGCTTTCCTTTTTAGTGGAATGTAAAAATGCGAGATATCTTCTACAATATGCTCATAGATAATATGAAAAGCATAGGATATTTTACCCTCATCAACTAAGTCTCTAACTCTTTTTTTAATTTCATTGCTTTTCCATAATAACCATTCATCTTCCTCCGTGTATTTATCTGTAGTCCCATAAATTTCTATATACCTGACAATATTTTCAACTACATTTTTCAATTTTCTGATTCTTTTTATTTCACATTCATTTATTGAGCCTCTTTTCTTCATAAGGAGGATAACTCTCTCATCCTCTCCTATGCCCTCAGGAGCTTTATGAGAAATGTATCGTGTATTTTTAAACAAATCTTTGCCGTATACCTTCAAAATATTTCTCATAAGAAATCTCAACTTATCTCTTTTATAATGAAGAAACATTAAAGCTGATGGCTCATCAAAATGATGGATATAAGCACCAAGAGCAGATAACTCAGGTTTGAGAGAGAATTTTCTTTCCATAATGTTTCCACACACTGGACAATCCCCGATATTCGTTCCATACTCTATATGCCCACAATTTGGACAATATAAAACTGGAAGCTTATACGAGCCTTCTGGAGAAGAAAGTGCATAAGTTCCATTCTTTCCATTAACAATCAAAGTAGGCACATTCTCCTCTCTCAAAACATTTCCACAGATAGGACATGTTTTTATAGGAACTTCTTCATCCCTTGAAAATATAATGGAATAAGAAGGTATCCTTCTTTTTAAGAGTTTGACTTTTATATCACCTTTTTTTATGATCTCCGCTCTTCCATCACCCTCTATAACATACAACTCAAAATCCAAATCTTTTATCTTATCAAATCCTACTTTTTTAATTTTGTTTTTAGGTATTTCTATATCCTTCAACAATATTTCTTCTAACTCCGCGGGAGCAATCCATGTTTCATTATAAAGATTGGCAATCACATAACTATCATTCTTTCCAAGATATACTCCTACAGGTTCTTCACCCCCATTAAAACTTCCTATAAAATATATTTTTTTCCCCACTCTAATTTTTCCAATATTTTTCTTTAACCTCTTTGTAATTATCTTTACCTGGTTCTCTTTAAAATACTCATCACATTTATCACAATAATATCTTCTTGAATTTTTAATTCCTATATTTCCCTTCTTAAATGATTTCTCAATTAACTTATTTATCTCCTCAGTATATTTCTCTCCATATATAAATTTAGCATAAGGAGCAATCTCTTTGATTTTATTAATATCCCTTCGATTTAGTGAATATATGACAAAATTTATAGATGGAGATTCACCAAACATTTCATAAAATTTATAAATAAAATCATAGTAAATAACCTCATCTAAAATAACAGGAGATAATGCATCGTAAATTGGATACGAATAAAAGTCCCGAATTTTTACCACAAAAGTATATTCTATTTCACCAATATATAATTATTGCCAGTCCGAGAGATAAGGTATAAATAAATAACTCCCATGCTACCCTATGTTTCAGCACATATCCGATGTACTCTCAGATGATTTCATAGGAAAGGAAGTAGCTCTCCGAGGATGGATATACAGAAAAAGAAGAATGGGTAAAATAATATTTGTAGTCCTGAGAGACTCTTCTGATATAATCCAATGCGTTATAGAGAAGAGAAAAATAGGAAACGAGAAATTCAAAGAAGTGGATAAAATTGGCGTAGAATCATCATTAGAGCTCAAAGGTGTTGTGAGGAAAGAGGAAAGGGCACCAACTGGATATGAAGTTGATGTTAATGATGTAAACATTGTAGGTCCATCATACCTATTTCCCATAACAAAGGATAAAAGTGACGATTTCTTGCTAGACAATAGACATCTATGGCTAAGAAGTAGGGAAATGAATGCTATACTTAAAATTCGCCACACAGTATTTGGAGCCATACACGAATTTTTCAGAGAGAACGGATATTATGAGGTACAAGGACCGATATTCGTTACAGGGGCTGTTGAAGGAGGCTCTACCCTATTTGAAGTACCCTACTTTGGAAAAAAGGCTTATTTGTCTCAAAGTGCCCAATTCTACCTTGAAACTTTTATATTCTCCTTGGAAAAAGTTTACACAATTGCACCAAGTTTTAGGGCCGAGAAGAGTAGAACTAGAAGGCATCTAACAGAATATTGGCATGCCGAGGGAGAAGTTGCCTGGTATCACAATGAGGATATGATGAGAGATGAAGAAGAACTTATAATACATATAGTCCAAAAAGTTCTTGAAGAGAGAGAAAGGGAACTTAAGTTTTTAAATAGAAATTTAGAAATATTAAAAAATTTGGAAAAGCCATTTATAAGAATGAAGTACCAAGAGCTCATAGAATTTGCACAAAATAATGGGATAGATATAGAATACGGCGATGACTTAGGTGCAGACGAGGAAACTGCCATAATGGAAAAGTTTGATAAGCCAGTATTTGTAACCCATTATCCAATAGAAATTAAGCCATTTTACCATAGACCCGATCCTGATAATCCCAATACTGTTCTATGTCACGACCTTCTCGCTCCTGAGGGATATGGAGAAATCATTGGTGGGGGAGAGAGAATATACAAACTAGAAGTACTTTTAAAAAGGATGGAAGAGGAGGGACTTAACCCTGAGGATTATTACTGGTACGTAGATTTACGCAAGTATGGAAGCATTCCCCATGCAGGATTTGGACTAGGAGTAGATCGCCTTGTCTGGTGGCTTGCAGGACTCTCTCATATAAAATACGCTATACCATATCCAAGAACAATCAGAAGAACAAAACCATAAAAAGAGAAAAAATTAAGATTCTATTTTTTCTGATTCTTCAATAACTTCTTTTGCTTCTTCCCCAGTTTCAAGTTCTCCAGCAGCCAATTGCTCTGCAAAGTGGCAAGCTACATAATGTCCTGGTTCAACTTCCACAAGCGGTGGCTCTTTTACATCACAAATACCCTTCTTTGCATATGGGCAGCGAGGCCAGAATCTGCATCCAGGTGGGAGATTAATCGGGCTTGGTATTTCTCCCTTAATCTGTACCCTACCATGCTTATGATCAGGGTCTGGAACTGGTACAGCAGAAATCAAAGCCTTAGTATATGGATGCATAGGATTAAACACAATTTCATCAGAATCTGCCATTTCCACAATTTTACCAAGGTACATCACTGCCATTTTATCGGACATGTATCTAGACACCGCTATATCGTGAGTAATGAAGAGGAATGGTATATTATATTTATCTCTCAAATCTAACATTAGATTCATAACTCCAGCACGGATAGAAACATCGAGCATTGAAACAGGTTCATCTGCCACTATAAATTTAGGTCTTAGCACAAGAGCTCTAGCAATTGCAACTCTCTGCCTCTGACCACCGCTTAGCTCATGAGGAAATCTATCCAGGTACTCTTCAGCAGGTCTCAATTCTGCATCCTCAAGTGCTTTGATAACCATCTCCACACGCTCATCATAGCTCTCACCAATTCCATGGATAATAAGTGGCTCCATTACTGTCTTTTGCACCGTGAATCTAGGATTTAAAGATTCATAAGGATCCTGAAATATCATCTGAACATTCCTTCTATAACTCTTTAATTCTTTACCTTTCAACTTTGCAATATCTTCACCTTCAAATAGTATGTTTCCCTCGGTAGGATCTTCAAGCCTTGTAAGTAATCTTCCAGTAGTTGTCTTACCGCAACCTGATTCTCCCACAAGACCCAGTATCTCTCCTTTGTGTATATCAAAATCTATGCCATCTACTGCCTTAACGTATATGGGCTCACCCCAGAACTTGAACATTCCTGCATGCAATTCAAAGTATTTTTTGAGATTTCTTACACGAATGACCACATCATTATTCTCTTCACTCATTGCTCTCACCACCACCTAGCTCACCATACAATTCCTCTGCAAAATGACATTTTGAATAATGCCCAGGAGCAACTTCAACCACAGGTGGTTCCTCTTCCAAGCATATATCTTTAGCATAAGGGCAGCGGGGTGCAAATCTACAGCCTTTGGGAGGATTGGCCAAATCAGGAGGAGATCCAGGTATTGCTTTGAGCCTCTCCTTCTTTTCTTTCTTTATATTAGGGAAAGCTGCTAAGAGAGCTTCCATATATGGATGAGCTGTCTCCTTAAATACCTGCCTTGTTGTACCTGTTTCCACAAGATGACCTGCGTACATCACAGCTATTTTATGTGCCATCTCAGCTACAACACTGACATCATGAGTGATAAGAATCATTGCAACCTTTTCCCTCTTTTGTAATTTGGCCATTTCCCCTAAGATCCTGTCTTGTGTAACCACATCCAAAGCTGTAGTAGGTTCATCTGCAATAATGAGATCCGGATTTAGAGCAAGAGCCATGGCAATCATAGCTCTCTGTTTCATACCACCGCTGTACTCATGAGGATAGTTATCAATTCTATCCACAGGTATGCCTACTAACTTATACAATTCCTCAACTCTTTTTCTTGCCTCCTCATCAGTAACATCCTCGTGAGCTTTTATGGCCTCAATTATCTGATCTCCAACTTTAAATACAGGATTAAAGGCGTTCATGGCCCCTTGGAAAATCATAGAAATTCTCTTCCATCTGTACTCCCTCATTTCAGGATGATACTCAACTATCTTTCTGTAGCCTTTATACTCCTTACTTGGAACAGTACTCATCTGCACAAAATCTTTGCCATCAAAGATGACTTTACTTCCTTCTTTGAGATACGCATTACTAGCAAGAAGCTGGGTAATGCCATAACCAGTAGTTGTCTTACCGCAACCTGATTCTCCCACAAGACCCATGGTTTCTCCTTTTTCCAAGGTGAAGCTAACATCATCAACCGCATATACCCATCCACCTTGAATTTTGTAGTGTATCGAAAGGTTCCTAACATCCAACAAATTTTTTGCCATCTTGATCACCTCTTCCTCAAGCGTGGGTTAAGTATTTCATCGAATGCTCTGCCAACTAGATAGAATCCCAAAGATATTAATGTGATTGCAAAGCCAGGAGGCAATAGCCACCACCATGCATACATAACTGCTCCCGCAGTCTGTATACTGTAGAGCATCTGGCCCCAAGATATTGCCTTAGGATCGCCCAGACCTAAGAAGCTTAGAGCTGCCTCGGATAAAATTGCTCCTGCAACTCCTAGAGTCATATACAAGAAGGAGTATGGCAACACGTTGGGGAATATATGAGATAGCATTATTCTAGACTTGCTAGCTCCTGCAACTTTAGCAGCATCAATAAATGGCCTTGCTCTAAGGGACAAGGTCTGTGCTCTTATAACCCTGGCTATTCCAGCCCATCCCAACACGGATATGACCAAGATTATGTTCCATATACTGGGACCAAGTATTGATGTAAGAATGAGTAATATTGGTAATACAGGCAAAGTAAGCATAATATCCACGAATCTCATCAAAATTGTATCCACCATTCCACCTCTGAAGCCTGAGTAGACACCGTATAGCGTACCAATCATAACTGAGAAGAATGCAGCTAAAGTACCAACTATAAAAGCAACTCTAGAACCATAGACAAGCCAAGTCCATATATCGTGTCCTTTATCATCAGTACCAAGTATATACCAGTTACCACTGAAATACTTTCCAGGAGGCAACGGCAAAAGACTCTCACCTTTTAGTATTACCAAACCCACCGTTTTTGTATCCTTAGAGTAATAAACTCCGTAGATATCAAAGGCAGCTGCAGAAGAAGAATACTTAGAACCACTTAGAGTGCCAAGATAAGTATAATAGGATAACTTGCTTCCCGGCGGATAAGGGAACACAGATATTTCCCCCGTTTGATTATTGTAATATGTAAACTTACCTACACTCACATAGCCTGCCTGCTCGTACTGAGTTAAATCTAGCATATACAAATCCATATTCTTAGTTAGAAGGAATATTTCTGAGTTCTCTCTCACATAGTCAATATGTGTTATCTCTGCATCAAGTTTGACCACACCATTTGGAGTATTTTTGAAGGGATACATGTAGAATGTTTTATCTGATATACCCTTCTTAAACCTGTAGAGATAGCCAGTGTGAGTATCATTCACATAAGTTGTTATATAAACTGTAAAGTTTCCACCAGCATAACTAACAGATGGAGGAGCAGTAACTATACCTTTTTGAAGGTTCATAGTCCAATCATTTAGAAGCACAGCATGTCCTTCAGCATCCCCATTTGGTTTCATTACATACACTACAGGAACACCGTTATCTACTGTGGGTAAAAATATAGGATTATTACCATAATCCGGACTTCCAGCGTAGTAAGATGGAGATGCGGTTAACTGGAAATCAAAAGTTGTTTTAACTATTTTAGGCATTGGAATAATAGGCAGTGATCCAGGAGTGAGTATAGGCATAGGGTAAGAATGTATATCAAATCCTCTGTAAACTATGGTCTCAGTTTGGAGAGGCACTATGAAAACATTCTGATCCTTCGTGAAATCATAACTATAAAGAGCATCATTGTAGAATAGGAACGGTTTGAATATTATATTTTCAGTATAGGTCGCGTTGAAGATGTGCTCCAAACAATTCTGAGCAGGAGGCATATAAGAATCGTTGGAATATGTGTAATAATACCAATAAAGATCAACATGGTGTGCATCACCAACAGCAATAAATCTAGAGGGTACCACTGGTGGAGGCACTTGAGAGTAAAGAACAGGCACTGTTGTATCTGCAGAGGATGTTGTATCTACAACAACCCAAGATGGGTTGTAATTTAAATTAACAACCACTACCCTATTATAATTTGAATTGGGCATTAGATTGTGTATATCGTAAATTACCATATGCTTCTGTGTTATGAATACCAATTCTCCATCCCAATCGGGATCTTGCCCAGGACCACTATAATGGTACTGCAAATCAGACGTGGAAGGAGACAAAAATACCATATCTTTTACAGTTTCATCAGCAGACAAACCCTCAATATCACTCAATTTTAAGGTGAATTTTAAAGGCTTCGTTGCCCAAGGAACTTCACTTGGCTTTCCAACCCTCTTTGGATTCTGCACAAATATCCCACTTATAGTACTTCCATGATTAAGTATTATCCAGTCCCCTGCATCGGAGGAACCAGTGTTTAACTGAGTATATCCTATAACCATACTTTCTATCTCGTCCGTTACATTAAATGCATATAGATAAGTTCTCAAAGCATCCTCCGTAGGCGCCTCAAATTGAGGAGTGTATGGAGTCAGCAAAGGAGCAAATATTGCCATTATAGCAAATACCAATATTAATGCTAATCCCACTATTCCATACTTACTCTGACTGTAGAGCTTCCAGCCTTGTTTAAAACTTCTTTTCATATGCCTTCGAATTTCATCCCATTTTGATACCTCTGCCATTTTTACACCTCCTTATTGAAGCCTCACCCTTGGATCCAAGATTCCATACAAGATATCTGCAATTATATTTCCAGCTATAACCAAGAGCGCTATTATGTAAAGAGTGGCTCCTGCCAAGAAGAAATCTTGTTGAGTTAATGCAGTTAAGTATGTATAACCCACACCATAGTAAGAGAATATCTGTTCCAAGATAACAGCCCCACCAATCGCATATGCCAATGATAATACAAAGGAGGTTACTATTGGTAACTCTGCGTTTCTCCTAGCATGCTTGTTTCTTACTACCTTCTCAGGCAAACCCTTCGCCTTTGCTGTGAGGATATAGTCCTCACCCATTGTATCCAACATAGAGGTTCTCTGAAGCAGTATAACTCCAGCCACACCAAGAAGAACTATAACTGTAAGAGGGAGTATTAAGTGCCAACCATAATCCACTATCGGATAAAACGGATTCCCTGGGCATACTCCAAGTACTGCGCATGTAGAGCCTGGACCTGTATCTCCCTGACTAGCAAATTTACCAATGGGTGTCCAACCGAGCGTGTAGGAGAAAATCCAAAGGAATATTAATCCAAGCCAGAAGGATGGCATATTATAGAAGAATAAGCTAAAACCTACCACTGCTCCTTCTGCAGCACCACCTCTTCTCCATGCAATATATGTACCCAAGGGAACACCCACAGCATATGTAATTAGCACACCTAAACCAAACCACAACAATGTTCTAGGAACTCTCTGAGCAAGAATATCACTTACATTCTGTCCTGTTTTTATTGATTTACCAAAATTAAAGGTAAACATATCTTTCAAGAAGTAAACATACCTCTCGTACAAAGGTTTATCAGTAACATATAACAGAGTTATTTTCAAAT
>WAKY01000156.1 GCA_015523135.1 Candidatus Aciduliprofundum sp. | reverse complement strand
TGTTTCCTGTTTTGTGGGCTGCATAGTAGATTATCTTATCTACAACCTTGTTTGCGGTCAAAGGATTTACAGGGATTCTGCCTATAAAGAACTGTGGCTCATAGCTGAAGTATGTAGAGTTATAGTTTGGCTGAGCATAGAAAGCATCTGTGGGTATCCATGCATCGTACATGTCGGATAATCCATAATATGCCAGAAGGTATCCATATTGATCTGTCCAATAATAGCTAGGAGGTACCATTCTTGCATTGCCGAATATTGTTATATATTCCACATTACTTCCATAGCTCTCATTTTGGAGGAATGCTATAATTTTCTTTGCCAATGTGTAATTGTATCCTATTATCATGTTTTTCTCTAAAGGTAAAGCTTGACCACCGAGCAAGCTGTATGGATCTGTAGTAGAATTAGCATAGCCATTTACTGGTGGATTTGCTGCTGGCTGATAGTTCTTTGCTATCCAGCTTGTTGTAACTACCCAAGATGTAACTCCTGTAGCATTATGAAAATCTGCAAGTCTCTGAGCTGCTGCCTTGAGCTGTGGGGATGTAATTATTATATTGGGCACATCTATAGGTGCACTGCCACTCTTAAGGGTGCCTGCAGAGTAAGAAACAACTACCTTGGCATGGGTCATCACATTCACTTCATTCGTAGCAGGATTATACTTTACAGGATATATGTAAACATTCACTATTGTTTTATCCATTGTCTTGCTTACAGTAAAATCGTAGTTTTTCTCAGGATAGAATTTATTTGAGTTATACACTTTTTCATTGTATTTCGGTGGGGAGAACTTAGCTGGAAATGTTTTTCCAGATTTTAGCACAGGCGATGGTGCTGGAGATATTTTCATCTTTCCGTAAGAAGTTATCAAGGGACTTTGTAAATTAACCCTTATATTTTTAGCACCTGCTGGCAGCGTAAAGCTTATTATCTTCACAGGCACCGCTGGATCTCCGGGAAGGGTTAGCTCTCTCATACCCTTACCTACTATGTATTTTTCACCATTGGGTCCTGTAACATATTTCAAATCTTTCACATTTATGTGTACATCCTTGTATAGAAACTGTATACCCTGTGAATTTACTTCCTTTGCCTGAGTGGATGGCTGCACGCTGATTATCACTGCAAGCGCTGTTAAAACCATCAAAACTACCACTAGTATACTACCAAATTTACCAAATCTTCCACCTTTCATGAGGCATCACCCTGTAGGGCCAAAAAGATATTATAACCCTACTATTTATTTTTTTTCACATACTCTTTTAACGCAATTTTCAGCTTCTCTGCGATAACCTTTCCATCTACCTTGCCACGAAGCTCTTTCATAACCAAGCCCATCAATGGTTTAAAAGCCATCTCTCCACGCTCTTCAATTAGTTCTTTTTTCTCTTGAATTATTCTATCAATGACAGTATAAACATCCACTGAGGATGAATAACTTTGTATGAGAGTGGCAATATTCTCTCCATTGCAAGCACGCTCAACAATTTCCTCTACGGCTTCCTTAGCAAATTTTCCTTCTTTTAACGCCTTGAATATAATATCATAATTTATATCATCGCATCCAAGAATAAGGGCTCTTGCAATCACAGTTGGATAACCAAAATTCTTGGAAAGATATTCAAACATCTCATCTTTCCCCTCGTGGATAAGTTGCCAAGCTAGTTCTTCGTTTATGCCAAGGGCTACTAACTCTTTCACCCTCTCTTCAGGCATTGGTGGAAGAGAACTTACAAGTTCCTGAATATGCTCTTTTGTTATTCTTATTGGAGGTATATCCGTTTCTGGATACATCCTCGCTCCTCCCGGCAAGGGCCTAAGATAATATGTAGAGCCATCATCCCTTGGCCCGCGAGTTTCGTCAGACACACCATCCAATGCGATTTTAGCTCTCTCCATAACCTTCTTCAATCCCAATCTTGCCTTTTCTTCCATCTCTGCAATGATAACAAAAGCATCCTCGTTCCCGAGTTTCATTAAATTCCTTATATTTTCCACTTCCTTAGAGCTTATACCATAAGCAGGGAGCTCATCGGAATGGAATAGCCCTTTGATTCCTATTACTCTAACTCTATCAGCAAGCTCTTTGCCCAATCTATACTTATCTTTTTTAAGAACTCCAGAGTATCCAAGAAGTTTTATACCCAGAACTTTACCTCCTTTCTTTAGCA
>WAKY01000155.1 GCA_015523135.1 Candidatus Aciduliprofundum sp. | reverse complement strand
GGATGAAAATAGCAGTGCAACCTTGCACTTTGTTGTTGGGGGAAGCACAGTTATTCTGGCTATTGATAATGCCCATTATGAAGCTGCTTTTCTAAAAGTAGAAGTTTGAATCTTTTTGCATCTTCCCACATATTTGTGTTATTGAACATAATATAATCTCCATCCTTAACAATATTCATTAATTTTTCCAAATCAGAATCAGCATATTTGTATTTGTATCCTCTAATGCCATGCAAGCGATAGTATCCGAAATCTCCCCAAACTCTCTTATTTTTAAATGGATCTACTACATGAATTAAATCTAGCTCGCTGCATATCTTTTTTATTCTCTCTTTCTCCCATACTCCCCGTGGCTCCCAACCGAAGATAAAATCTCTCTCTATGCTATTGAAAAAATTGTAAATATTTCTAACATTATCTTCATTTTCTTTGAAGCTAGATGGAGATTGAAATATGATAATCTTAGCATTTAATATTTTTCCTATTTTTCTTGCGTGTTCCCAAGAGTTCATTACATCATTATTGTTTTTGAAAAATCCAAAATCTCTCAGTTCTCCTTTGTATCTTCTGTATGTAGGGCTATTTGGAGGATGAGTTATGGTTTGTGGAGCTTTCATGGTAAATTCAAAATCCTTTGGCGCGTTCTCTCTCCACTTCTTTGCGGTTTCTTCTTTTATGGGTGTGTAGAATGTTTTTTGAATTTCTACAACTTTAAACTCTTTTGTGTATTTCTTTCTAGCCACAGGAAAGCCACATGTTCCTATGTGAAGCATAATGAAGTTAGAAAATTAGAAAACTTAAATTTTTCTTAAAGATAGATGAAAGATATTAAGGCACCAAAAAAACTGCCCAAGATTAAAATAGGAACTGAGATCTTAGCTCTTCTAAGAGCTTTCTTGGTTATGATACTCATTCTCTCAAGCTGTCCTCTTCTGGCCATCCTAAATTCAACGTTTTCTGTATGCATACTAACTTTAACATCTTCAATATTCTCTATTGCTTCTTTTATTGCTTCTCTTATATTTTTTATTAAATTATCCCAAGGATCCTTACTGCCAAAGGGATTCAGATCAAGAATATCGTAATTTACAATATGGTTATCTGTAGAGAATATCTCCACATCATCTAAAATGTCTTTAACTTCGCTTAATAATTTTTTTCTAAAACCTCTCTTTATATTATTCCCATCTACAAGGATATATCCTATTTTCTTATTTTTGTATTGTAGAACAACAACTTTTATGCCATCTGGACCAATACTATCACCCTTTAGAATTTTCTTAGAATATCCCATTTTTATTGGTGCATCCACTTTTAAATTTTTTACTTTTTCAATTATATTATCTATATCTTTATGTTTTAGGCTTAGGGGAATGGCATTTTCATCAAAATTATTATGAGCATCCACAATGGCTGAATCCTCATATATTTTGGATAATTTTTCCCTTAAAATTAAGCCACTTTCAAGGTCAACATCATCAAAAATATTGATTGTGGGTAGAAGAGATATAAATGCGTATTTTCCAAATATTTGGGTTAGAACTTCAAAACCATCTACCTTAAATCTAAGCACATCACTCATTTTTTCATACTTCTTTGTGGTATTTAGCGCTCTTTTTACAACATCTGCTATTTTTCTAACATCTTCATCATTCGCCACATTATTGTCATGAGTAGTTGTTGTGTGAAATACAAGTAAATTATTCATTCCAGTAAAATCCCTTAATTTTTTTGTTATATTACTTCCCCCCACATTTCCAAATGGACCTGGATGGATATATGGAAAAACGAATATTGCTTTAGCTTTCTCATCTTTCCAGAAAATTAGGGTTGATACAGGAGTTATTCTTTTTTCGTATATACTCTCAAAGAATCTATTGATATGATGCACGTTCTCTTTTGTTTCTTTTGAAAGATAGTTCACAAAAGATGATACAAACCATAAGGGGTCTTCTCCAAATTCTCTTATGAATTGTGCTGTTGATATTTTAAGAATTAGAAGTGCTACTAAGGTATAAATCGCAGTTGAAACTATAAAAGGAATGATGTAATGCTTTCCAATAAATGGAAGCATAATTGCATATATTATATTGTAATTCAAAGCAGTTAAAATGCCAAGTTTAGGTCTTCTTCTCATAAACACATAGTAAACTAAAGTTCTCAGAAATGCTGCAGATGAAAATGCAAGAAATAAAGAGAATTTAAAAGAATAAAATATTTGAAATATTGCAATTTGAATTATCGCGCTTACTGCCACGACTAAATTGAGGGTTATAATTCTTCTTCCTGGAAAGTATATGCGAGTGAATCTTATTATGATAAAGTCTAAAAAAATAACAAGTATATATGGTAACCCAAAAAATAGAGTAGTTCTCCATATATCGAATGAAATTAAATATGAAGCAAGAACGATAAACACAATGGATAGAATTATAGTTATTTCATACCTGGGTGTAGCAGCTACATGTCTTCGAAGAGAGAGCATGTATTTTTCTCCATTTTGGCCCATCTGGAGTGGGTAATAAGATGAAATTATTTACCTTTTGCTATGTAGTGAAGAGTGTAAACTAACCCTACACCGAGATTCATATAGAATGTTAATATTCTCCATACTACAATTAAAGGTCCCAAAAATTCTTTTGGTACTTCTTGCCCATATAGGAGGTAAGCTGAAAACTCTGCCAAACCACTTCCTCCTGGAGATATAGGAATCATTGTTATAAATACTATAATCATTTGGAATGTGTATGATATAAGCCATATTGGTGGTAATTTTAAGCCTATTAAAATTATGGAAGGGATCATAAACCCAAAGCTCCACATAAGTGCAGTTGCTCCGAGAGTAGCAAGAAGATGCCATTTTTTATGCTTGAAAAGAACTATTATGCCATATGAAAAAGCATCAATCTCTTTTTCCATTTTTGCAGTTATCCTTTTTCTTTTTTTCTCGTCTTTTATAAAAAATTTTAGCAATTTTCCTATCTTTTTTGAAAATTTATGAAATTTTTTGGGGTGAGTAACTATGTAAAATGTAAATATTCCCAGTATCCCAAGCAATATGGCTGAACCAATTAGAAGGTATCTTACTCTACTTAAATCTAAAGATAATCCAACAAGTAGAAGAAGAATAGGAAGAGTAACTCCAAAGAATATAAAATCTATGAGCCTTTCTCCAAGGGTTAGTGCCGTTGCATTTCCAACGCCTGTATTACCTTGGGCTATTTCATCTTGGGTGAGCATATATATTCGCATAGGCTCTCCACCCATGGATGATGGAGTGACTGCAGCCATAAAATGGCTTACCATAACAATTTTAAACGCTTTAAAATAGGCAACTTTTGTGTTCAGAGCAGAAGCCATAATTTTAATTCTTAATGCCCAGGACAACCAGCTAAATACATTGAAAGATATGGCTATTAAGATTATTAATGGATTAATTGTTAAAATTATTTCCTCAGCCTCATGAGTGGCGCTTAGCATGTAAATAATGGCTAAAGAAGTGGCGCTAATAACAATAGATACAATCAGCCATTTTTTATATTTTTTCAACTCCATTCTGAAATCACCCTCATCACATTCTCCACTGAAATGCGTGTATCGTATTTTCCTTTGAAACCACGATAATTATTTGCTTTATTTATAATTTCTTTCAAATCTAAGTTTTCCTGACTCATATATCCTGCAACACCCTTACTTTCCAAGTATCTAGCTAGATACTCTTGCTCTGGCTGCCCAGGAGTCGGAACAAACATAGCTTTGCCTCCAATAACATACAAATCCATAATGGTAGAGTATCCTGAGCGGGAGATTACAAGTTTGCTTCTATTCATTATCTCTTCTCTTTCCTTCATGGTTAGGTATGAATATATTTTCAAACCATCATTTTGAATATTTTCGTCTGGCTTACCTAGAGTTATAACTATATTTCCATCTAAATCATCAATGCTTTCCATAATTTTTCTTTCGAACAATGTTCTCTGGGGCTCTGGTCCAGATATGGAAATTAGAATATCAATATCTCTATGCAAATCTCTATGTTTGAATGGTGATAAAGGGCCGATATATTCAATTTTACTTCCATCTATTATTTTCAAATTATGGGACATCTCTCCACTTAAAGAATTCTCCTCAAAATCTGGAACTAAAATTTTTTTGAAAAACCTGGACATATATGTATTGTAAACCAATATTCCAGCTCTCAAAATGTGAAGTGGAACCATTATTCTAAGTTGGTGAATTATAAGAAAAGATGGCACATTTCTATGAAAAACATCGAATCTGCTATCTGATATAATTAAATCAAAATTTTGTCTCTCATGCAATCCTAAGAAATTTTTATGAGCTTTAAATATAGACCTTGCAATTTTGTTTGAGTTCATAAATATATAAGGGATAAATTGGTGTGCTCTCTCGGGGTATTGAATTGGGAAGTCTGGAATCTCGTAAACTTTAAGATACGGAAACTCTTTTTTTAATATATCGGCTGCTCTGCCGTAAGAGATTATTACAACCTCATGCCCTTCTTCCACAAGCTTTGCTATTATTGGAGTGCTCCTTGTAGCATGACCTATTCCTAAAGAGCACACACCAAATGCTATTTTCACAAATAGTGAAAGAGAGGTATTGTAATTAAAGTTTTTCTTAATTCATGGCCAGATAGATGAATACTTTTGCATCTTCTATGCAATTTCTTACGCGGCAGAACTCGTTTGGCTGATGTTCAACTTCATCTGCGGTCATCCAGACTACTGCAGGAGCACCTATTCTTCTGAAGAACGCTGCTACAGTTCCGCCACCAATGCCACCGGGTCTAGCTTTAATACCGCGAAGCTCTTTTATGGCCTTTATCAATTTTTGCACAATCTCGCTATTTACATCGGTGGGTGGAGCGGCTTGGGATTTCTGCACAATGTCTACGTTTATCTTTACTCTTTCTTTCTCTTCGTACTCTTTTGCTATTTTTCTAACATCGGCAATTACATCCTCTATGTTGTATTGAGGCAATACACGAAAATCAAAGTAAATTACATCTGTTCCGGGTATTGTGTTTATATTATCCACATTCTTCTCCTTTTTTGTTATTTCAAATGTCGATTCTGGTGGCTCAAATGTTTCATCCCTAGAGTTATATTTCTTGTGCAAGAATTCATCCACTGCAAGGGCAAATTTCATACCTGCCCTATGAGCATTTATGCCTGTTTGAGGTATGGAAGCGTGGGTTTGCTTTCCTATTGTTGTGATTTTCAGCCATGCTGCACTCTTTTCGGCTATTTCTATAAAAGAGCCATCTTCGTTTCCACTATCTGGAACCACTACCAAATCATTGGGTTTGAATATTCCCTTATCCATTAAGAATGCTGCACCGTACCTGCTACCCGCCTCTTCGTCAGCCACATATGCTAGCCCAATATTGTATTTTGGTCTATGCCCTGAGGCTAAGATAGCCTTGGCTGCAAAGTAAGAGGATACAATAGCTTGGCCATCATCCAATGTACCCCTTCCGTAAATCTTTCCATCCTTGAGTATGGGGTCATAGGGGTCATGGTCCCAAAGTTCCAAATCTCCTTCGGGCACAGTGTCCATATGCCCTATGAACCATATTGTTCTCTCTCTATTTTCCCCGTATATTATTCCTATCAAATTTGGCCTTTTTAGTCCATTTTCATCAATGGCATCGTAGCGATGCACTTCATCACAAAGCTCTTTTAATTTCTTTTCTAACCATTCTGCCCTTCTCTCTTCTCCCTCACCACCAAATGCGGGGTTTACTGCTTTTATTTTGTTCATCTCTATCGTGAAGTTTATGAGCTCTTGCTGCATCTCTTCTAATTTGTTGAATATTTTATCCATTTCCATAATGGGGATATTGCAATAGATATGATAAATGTTTCATGGTAAGATTTAAGGTTAAGAACATTATAACCCTTACTATGTACGAAGTAAGATTCCATGGAAGAGGAGGCCAGGGAGCCGTTACAGCGGCTAATATTCTGGCCATAGCAGCAGTGAAGCAGGGATTCTACGCCCAATCGTTCCCATATTTCGGAGTGGAGCGCAGAGGTGCACCTGTACAGGCATTTACTAGAATTGACGACAAGAAAATTGATGTAAGAATGAATGTGTACAATCCAGATGCCGTTGTAGTGCTGGATCCTTCTCTTATGGATGTCATTGATGTTACAGAGGGCTTAAAGGAGGGGGGAATAATAGTGATAAACACTGCAAAGAAGCCTGAGGAATTCAATCTTGGAAATTATAAGGTAGCTACGGTAGAGGCCACTAAAATAGCCCTTGAACATAAACTTGGGTCAATGGCTGCACCTATTGTGAACACTGCAATTCTCGGAGCTTACGCTAAAGCGGTTGGAAATGTGAAAATTGAGTATGTGCTTGAGGCAATCCGCGAGAACGCTCCTGCCAAAAAGGAGGAAAATGCTCTAGCGGCTAAAGATGCCTATGAGCAAACTGTATTGGGGTGGTAAAAAATGGATGTTATAACGAGAGGAGCTGTAATTACTGAACCTGGTAATTCAGTTGAGAATAAAACCGGAACTTGGAGAGTATTTAAGCCTGTGATAAACTACGATAAATGTATTCGTTGTCTTATTTGCTGGCAGTTCTGTCCAGAGCCTGCTATATTGAGGCATGATGATGAAGAAACAAAACAAAAGACACCGGCGCCAAAGGAAGCGCTCAAGAAATTGCCTGTGGTGGAGATAGATTATGACTATTGTAAGGGATGTGGAATATGCTATAATGAATGTCCTGTACATGCAATAGATTTTGTGAAGGAGGAGAAGTAAAATGAAAGCGATGATTAGAGGTAATGAATCAATAGCGTACGCATTTAAGCTCGCTAGGGTGAAAGTCATACCTGCATATCCTATAACACCCTCAACTTTGGTTCCAGAGAAGATAAGCGAGTTCTTGGCAAACGGAGAGATGGATGCTGAATTTGTGCCTGTGGAAAGTGAACATAGTGCTATCTCCGCTGCCATAGGTGCAAGTGCCCACGGTGTGCGTGTTGGTACAGCCACCGCATCTCAGGGCCTTGCCTTAATGCATGAGGTTCTATTTATAGCAAGCGGTATGCGCTTGCCCATAGTTATGGGAATAGGAAACAGAGCTTTGAGTGCACCAATAAACATATGGTGCGACCACCAAGATATGATGTCACAGCGGGATACTGGCTGGATGCAATTCTATGCTGAGAGTAATCAAGAGGGCTTGGATTTGGGTATAATGGCCTTCAAGATAGCCGAGGACGAGAGAATTCTCCTACCTGCAATGGTTGGTATTGATGCATTTGTCCTAACCCACACTGTAGAGCCAGTGGACATTCCTGAGCAGAAGGATGTGGATGATTTCTTGGGTGAGTTTGTACCTCATTATGTAACTCTAGACCCTGAAAAGCCAGCTACTCTTGGTTCTTTCGGGTTCCCTGAGTACTTTATGGAGTTTAAATATGGGCAATGGATAGCTATGGAGCGTGCTAAGAAGGTCATAGATGAAGTGTTTGAAGAGTTCCACAATAAATTTGGAAGAAAGTATTCTAAGGTTACTCCAGAGTTCTTGGAGGATGCGGATATTGTTCTAGTTACAATGGGTTCCATGACTTCTACCACTAGGGAATTTGTTAAGAAATTGAGAAAAGAGGGCAAGAAGGTAGGATTGCTCAAACTCACAACATTCAGGCCGTTTCCAAAGGAAGAATTGAGAGCTTTGCTTAAGGATGTGCCCGTGGTAGCTGTAGTAGAGAGAAACATCTCCTTTGGCTTTGGAGGAGCTGTTTATGCAGAATTAGCTGCCACATTTGCAAATGAGAGCAAGAAACCGAAAATCATTGATTTCATCGTTGGACTTGGAGGAAGAGATATAACATTTAAGACCCTGAATGAAGTTGTAGGGATTGCAGAGAAAGCATTGAAGGAAGATGTGGATGAGGTTAATTGGATTGATGTAAATAAGGAAGCCGTGCTTAAAGCGGAGGGATTACTATGAATTACGAAAAAGAGGAATTTTTTGCTCCAGGCCATGGAATGTGCGCTGGTTGCGCTGCCCCTATAATTGTAAAATGGGTTCTCAAACTTGCAGGTCCTAATACAATAGTGGTTAATGCTACTGGATGTTTGGAAGTTGCTACTACAGCATATCCGCACACTTCTTGGCGTGTACCTTGGCTTCATGTAGCTTTTGAGAATGCTGCTGCTGCAGCAAGTGGTATTGAAGCTGCTGCCCGTGCCAAAGGTGAAAAGTTGAACATAATTGCGTTCGGTGGAGATGGTGGTACTGTAGATATAGGATTCCAGGCTCTAAGTGGTATGGTGGAGCGAGGACATAATGTGTTATATGTTCTCTACGATAATGAGGCGTATATGAATACGGGAATACAGAGAAGTGGTGCTACACCATGGGGTGCTTGGACTACAACAAGTAAGGTTGGAAATGCAAATCCAATTGGAAAATTACAACCTAAAAAACCTGTGGCTAGGATAATAGCAGCTCATAATGCTAAATATGTTGCCACAGCAAACCCAGCAATATTCAATGATTTCAAAAAGAAAGTTGAAAAGGCTTTGAGTTATGATGGTGCAAGATTCTTGCACGTGATATCCTCCTGCACAACTGGATGGAGACACGATCCAAGTAAAACGGTAGAGATAATGAAACTCGCATCAGATACTGGTATATTCCCACTTTGGGAAGTTGTTGATGGGGACCTTGAGAACATGCGTATAACCTACAAACCAAAGAAATTCAAGCCAGTTGAGGAGTATCTGAAACCACAGGGAAGATTTAGACATCTATTGAAAAATCCAGAGTATGTGAAAAAATTGCAAGAGCAGGTGGACGCTTGGTGGGCCAAGTATGGACACCACTACAACCCATAATTCTTTTTTATATTTTTGATTTCATCTAAAAATTTGTCTATAACCTCTTTTGTAACATGAGGCATTACTACTATCCTTATAGATGAGTATTTTGGATTTGTGGATACAGCCCACCCTCTTGCATACAATTCCCTTTTTACTTTCTTCACATTTTCAACTTTTAAATTTACAATATTCATTTCAGGCATCTCTAAAATCTCTAATTTCTCTTCTTTTGCTCTTTTAACAAGGTAATTTGTGTTTTCCATGCATCTTCTCACTATCTCTTTGTATCCCCTCCATCCAAAGTACAACTGAGCTGCATAGGCTGCCGCGACACTTCCACTTTGTCTGGTACCAAGCAAGCTATCATTTTTCTCTTCTATAAGATATGGTGCCTCTATTACTATTTTTTCGAATATGTTTTCTCTACTCAAAATTCCTCCTGCTGGGTATGGAGCCATACCCATCTTATGAGGGTCAATGGTAATCGTGCTAACAGCAGGAATATCAAATCCAAACTTTTTATTAGTGTACTTTAATTCTCTTAAAAATGGAATGATATATCCGCCAAAGGCGGCATCAACATGCAGAAAGCAATTATGCATTTGACAAATTTTTCCTATTTCTTCAATTGGATCTATGAATCCAAGTGGCGTTGTTCCTGCAGTTGCCACTATAATATCATTTTCCTTTATTTTACTCTCAAGGTCTTCAATGTTCATTTTTCCTCTTTTCATTTCTATATTCTCTAATGGTAATTTCAATAAATTTGCAGCTTTTCTTATTGAGAAGTGAGCATCCTTAGTTGCAAGTACTCTTTTGTATCCCATCTCTCTTGCAGCCCACAACGCAATTATATTTGCCTCAGTACCCCCGCTTACCACATGTCCAAAAAAATTCTCCTTGCCTGATGCCAATCTTAATAAGAATTTTACTACTTCTCTCTCCATTTCTGCAGTACCCTTATACAATCCAGAATTTCCCAAGTTTGCTTGGTAGAACTTAAAAAATGCTTTTAATGCGATTTTCGGAGGCTCTGTGTACATGGAGCCTAAGATTCTTCCATCTTCGTAATGCATATCTTTGCAATAGTATTTCTGGAGCAGTTCTTCTATTTCTTTTTCATCCATTAATTGCATAATAGCGAAGATTGATTAATATTTTTAGAGTATAGGTAACAGCTTATCAATTTCCCACTGAGTTACTTGAGCCCTATAATCTTCCCATTCTTTGCGCTTCACATGTAAAAAGTGATTGAATATGTGCTCTCCAAGAATCTCACGCATAAACTCACTCCTGCTAAGATGGTGTAGGGCCTCTCCCAAGCTCTCAGGTAAGGATTTAATTCCCATTTTTCTCCTCTCCTCCGGAGTCATTGCATATATGTTCTGTTCTACCGGCTCTGGAGGTTCAATTCTTTTTTCAATGCCATCTAAACCCGCAGCAAGCATAACGGCAAATTGCAAATATGGATTCCCAGCAGGATCTGGATTTCTTAGTTCGATTCTAGTTTTTATTCCTCTTCCTGCTGGTACCCTAATTAATGCACTTCTATTCAGATTTGCCCAAGAAATGTACACGGGAGCTTCATATCCAGGTACCAATCTTTTATAGGAATTTACCCAAGAATCTAAAATGGCAGTTGTTTCATCCGCATGCTTCAATAATCCTCCTATATAATGTAATGCAATATCACTTAGCTGCCACTTCCAATTGGGATCGTAAAATTTATTACTCTCAAAATCAAGAGATAGCAAGCTTTGATGCACATGCATACCCGTGCCATTTATACCGAATATTGGTTTAGGCATAAATGTAGCGTACAATCCATATTTCAATGCAACTCTTTTAATCATTGCCTTGAGTGTCAAAATCCTATCTGCAATTGTTAATGCATAGCCATAGCGTAAATCTATCTCGTGCTGTCCAGGAGCTACCTCATGATGTGTTGCCTCTGGCTTATAACCCATATCTGTGAATATTCCAACTATTTCTTTACGCACCTCCTCACCCTTATCCACAGGCCCAAAATCAAAGTATCCACCATAGTCGTTTGGCTCTAAGGTTGGTTTACCCTCTTTCATCTTGAAGAGGAAGAATTCAAATTCGGGGCCAGTGACAAATCTAAATCCTTTATCTTCTGCCTTCTTTAATATTCTTTGAAGAACGTACCTCGGGTCCCCTTCAAATCTCTTCCCGTTTGGTAGGTATGTATCGCATATTATTGTGGCAGTTTTTGGATCATCAGGCATTATTTGAAATGTGTTTGCATCTGGAACGGCCCGCATATCACTCTCATCAATAGTTGCATAGCCAGCTATGCTAGAACCGTCAAAAATTATGCCCTCGTTCAATGCTTTCTCTAGCATTATATGTGGAATCATAACACTCTTCACTTGCCCGAGAATATCCATAAACTGCAGATGTATGTATTTTACCCCCTTTTCTTTCACCATTTTCAAAATTTCTTCCTGCATAGGAATCAATGTTTCTTGAGAATTTAAATTTTTTCTTTACCAATTTTGGTAATAGAATAAACTTAATATCTAGGGCTGGCATTACCCCTTGGTGATTAAAAATGTGGGATGAAGAATTCTCTGCTATTGCTAAGCATTTAAAAGCCTCGGAAATAAGAGAGCTTCTAAAAGTTACCCAAGAACCTGATATAATATCTCTTGCAGGTGGCCTTCCAAGTCCCCAGGCATTTCCTGTAGATATAATAAGGAACATTGTGTCCTACATGATGGATAAATATGGGGATAAGATGCTTCAGTATGGTTCTACGGAAGGAGTTAACTCGTTTAGAGATACTCTTGCTGAATTTCTTACATCACGCTACAAGTTCAATAACATTAAAAGAGATAACATCCTTGTAACTACTGGCTCACAGGAGGGTCTATATCTTGCAGCTAAGATTTTTATAGATCCAGGTGACACCGTTATTGTGGAGGCTCCTACTTATGTAGGAGTTTTGACAGCTTTTCAGTCTTATAACCCAAGATATGAGTCTATTGAGATGGATGATAATGGCATGAAGGTGGAAATGCTTGAAGATAAGCTTAGAGAATTGAAAAACGAAAATATAAAACCAAAATTGATTTACACTATTCCTACATTTCAGAACCCTGCAGGGGTTACTCTCTCAGAGGATAGAAGAAAATACCTTCTTGAGCTGGCTGAAGAATACGATATTCTCATCTTAGAGGATGGTCCTTATGAAGAATTGCGCTTCTCAGGAGAGCCTGTGCCTCAAATAAAGAGGATGGATAAAGAGGAGAGAGTGATATACCTTGGTACATTTTCAAAAACTTTGAGTCCTGGGATGAGAATTGCATACATGGTTGGACATGAAGATATAATTAAGAAGGCAGTTCTAGCGAAACAGGGTGTTGATTTATGCACAAGCCCATTCTTACAGTATGTTGCACAAGAATATTTAAAGGGCGGGTATTTTGATGAGCACATTCCAAAGATAATAAAGATTTACAAAGAGAAGAGAGATGCTATGTTGGATGCCCTTGAAGATTATTTCCCTGATGGCGTGAAATGGACAAAGCCAAATGGAGGAATGTTCCTATGGGTAACTTTGCCTGAGAATATGGACGCTGAGAAGCTATTTAACAGGGCAATAGAAAACAAAGTTGCATTTGTTATTGGTGCTGCTTTCTTTCCTCATAGAGACCATAAAAACACGCTGAGATTGAACTTTACATATCCTTCCATAGAAGACATACAGGAGGGAATCAAGAGATTAGCAAAAGCAATAAAAGAAGAGATGTGATTTTAACTTTCTACTATTTTTTCTAAGAGTTCAATAGTATTCTTTATATCGGCAAGGTTTGACATCTCTACCGGGCTATGAGTGTATTTTACAGGTATACATATAGGCAAAGCTTTGAGGCCATGGTCAAATGCAACTGAAGCATCAGTGGAGCCCCCCGTGATTGCAATTTGTACAGGTATGCCATTATCTCCAGCTAATTTTATTATTTTGTCTCTCAAAAATTCTGAAGCTGCACCTCTTCTGTCAAAGAACCTTATTGCAGGTCCCTCACCAATTCTGACAGGGCTTAGATGGAATGGCACTCCAGGCATCATTCCCGTAGTCATGGTATCTATGGCGTAAACTTCATTGAATTCCATTCTTGTGGTTATTGCACTTGCACCTCTCAATCCTGTTTCCTCTTGCACAGTCCATATAAATGTTACCTTCTTTTTCAATTTTTTATCTTTTAACCTATTCAACACTTCAAATAGAACTGCACAGCCAGCACGGTCATCTATTCCCCTAGTTACTATGTAATCACCCATTCTAACAAAATCCTTTTTCCAGCGTCCGGGCATAACTGGACCTATTCCTAAAAATTCTGCTTCTTTCTTA
The DNA here is from genome assembly GCA_015523135.1 of Candidatus Aciduliprofundum sp. Lineage (GTDB taxonomy): Archaea > Thermoplasmatota > Thermoplasmata > Thermoplasmatales > Aciduliprofundaceae > Aciduliprofundum. The sequence continues at coordinate 9,569 of WAKY01000155.1, read as the reverse complement.
CTCTTTGCACCCACGTCAATTGCAAGCTCTTTCCATGTAGGATTCTTCTTTCTATCTTCCTCTGTACTAAGATGGGGAGGGATCAAACCTATCACTCCATAAATTGTGCCCCTTGGGGTGAAGATTTCTACCACTCTGCCATAGAGCATTCTATCATCAACGCCACCAACGGGAGCAAAGCGAACATAGCCATTGTCTTCAATGTGTGTTGTTACAAATCCAATTTCATCCATATGCGCCATAATTGCTATATGCTCATCCCCTTCGCCTATGGTTACATATACATTGCCCACAGCATCTACCTTTGGATTAAAATCTTTCAACTTCTCAAGGAGATAATCTCTAATTGGTCTTTCAAAGCCACTTACTCCTGGAACCATTACAAAATCCCTGATCAAATCAACTATATCCATTTTCATCACCACGCAATTGTAATGCCTTTTCACATATAATTTTTTTCAATTCTTCTACAAAGGTTTTGGCATTTTCCACGCTCCCACTAACAAAATTCCCCTTGCCTCCTCCACGGCCATTCATTTTGTTCAAAAGTCTCATGTACTCATCTCTTGCCCATGGGTATGAAGAATTGTATGCAACACAAGCTATGTTATTCTCACCAATTCCATATACAACAATTGCCTTATTATGATTTGCTATATCTAATGCCTTTCTCTGAATTATCTTTCTGTCGGCATAGAGCAAGAATAAGTAATATAGGTCAATTTCACCACATTTTTCCACATGGAACTTTGCATCTTTGTTTGCATCTATCAAAGCTTTTCTCATTTTATTATTTTCATTTTCTAAATTTTCAATGTAATTCTCAATTTTCTCCATATCCAAATTTCTATACCATAATAATTTTCGCATTTCTTGTGAAGCTTTATAATGATAACTCATCGCCGTCTCACCAATTACAAATTTTACCTCTTTCTTATTTCCCGTCCTAAAATGTAATACGGCAAAATCTCCTATTTCTGAGAGATTGGAAACATGAACGCCTTTGCAAGCAGATAAATCATGACCCTCTATTTTTACCACTCTTATCTTCTCTTCTTTTATTCTCTCAATCTTTATTCTAAGCTCTGGATAATTTGGTATATCTTTCTTTTCAATCCAGAATGTAGTAACTTTTCTTCCTTCTCTTATCAATTTTCTTGTCTTCTCTTCAGCATCCAAGATGTCTTCTATGCTAACATCACCTTGAAAAATTATTGAGGATACTTCACCTAATGCAATCTTACCCATCTTTGCACCTTTGTTTTCTAATAATCTGAAAAATGTGTGCTCTGCCGTATGTGAACGCATAAGCAAGTACCTTTTCTCCCAATTTAGAATTATTTTTATTTTATTGCATTCGCATTCTCCATCAATTTCATGCCATAGAGAGCCAACGTGCTTTATAGGATATTCTTTCCCATTGCAAATTGCAATACCCTCATCAGCTGGCTGTCCACCTCCACCGGGGTATAGAATGGTATCTAAGAGAAGACATTTATTTCCCTTCTTCTCTTTAACTTCAACTTCCACACTCTTCAAATATGGATTCTCGTAGTAAAGCATAAAGGTAAAAGGAACTCATCAAAAAAATATTTTCATAAAAAAAGGAGGGAATTATCCCACAATATAATTCAAGATTTTCCCTTTCTATTTATCAGAGCCACTACTATTACTGTGATTATTAGAATTATTATGCCTATGGATACTGGCAGCATCCAAGAATTGCTTGCAGGATTGCTGGGATTATTGCTCTCTGACTCCTCCACTTTTTGTATTGATTTTACTTCATTCATTGCATCTTCATAGCTTGTGGGCTGTGTGTCAAATTTCTTTATGCCCAGATCTATGCCTGCGCCAACTATGAACCCTTTGGATTTAGAATAGAAGTAATAAAATTGGAAATTGTAAGTTTGTGAGGGATTCCATGTATCGTTTGTGTTTATAACCTGCACAACATATACATTCTCACCGCCGTATTGCATCTCCCCGCTTATATTTAGGATGGGCACTAGCATATTTTTAGATTCTGAGAAATTACCTTTGAAGGAGTACTCTGTCACATTTCCATTTATTGTGAATGTTTTGTTGAGCAACAACTCAAGCATTTTGATATACTTATCCTGCAATCCTATTATTTTTATCACTCCTGAGTAATTTCCATTCAAGTTCATTGTTAAATTCTGCTTGGAGGTTGGCATTAAAGGCAATGCTGGTGAAAAACTCATTGTGGCATTCCTATTATATTTTGTCTCTACTGTGAAATCGAAATTATCATATGGAGACATATTTGAAAATTGATCTATTATCTCCTTGTATTGCGTAGGTATGCTTTGGATTGTTGTGAATATGTGAACATAGCTCCACCATTGGCCAAAAAAGTAGGAAAAATCTGGTTCAATATAAATTGTGTGCCCTTTATACTCAAAAGGCATATGGAGTTCTATTGGTTTATCGTGCTCTATAAGATATTGAATATAACTTAGATTTCCATGGATGCCGATGATGTCTCCAGTGTCTAATAGCCCATTATGGTTCATATCTTTAATGCTTAAGCTCAAATTCTCATCATTCAAACTTATATCTGAAATCTTTATCAAATTCACTTCGTTATTGTTTATCTCTTCATTTAGTTTAATAGAGAAATATAAATCACTAGGGGTTGAAATATTTTTGAGAAAACTGGCTCTCCATGTTATATTCACATAGTCAATTTTTGTATATTTTTCCTTTAAAGCTGCATAAAGTAGGGCAGGAATTGGCAAATTCTTTCCTTTAATATGCACTTTTGCAAAATTGCTATTTTTTGAGATGAGCTTAGACACATTTCCTTTGCCATCTGTAAACGCTGTTCCGTTTGATATTTCTGTTTTAATTATGCTACTTTTTCCAGATATGTTCATATTCTTTGGTTCAAAACTCCCATTTATGAAAGTTGTAACATTACTGGAATATGGAAATGTCCCGTTAAAGTAAAAACTTAAATTTGCATTTGTGGAATCACCAGTATCAAATATCACATTGTTTTCATCTTTTTTCATTGCACCAGCGAGTTTTACATTTCCGTTTAGCTTTACATCATATGAATTTATCTGGTATGATTGATTCATTTTATTGTAATTGGTTACCATCATATCAGTGATTATCTTCACATATGGTTGGAACTCTTTTTGTAGATTTACATTTAATTTGTAACCCCATTTGTTGTTTTCTGATTGGGCTTGGGTTATCCCAGCCTCCAGGCTAAATAGCATTATAATAATTATTCCTATCACAATCATTCTCTTCATTACAACCACCTCTTTTTAACTTTGAGAAGGCCATGCAAAGAGCAAATATAAGATTTTTGAATAAATTTACACTTTTTCTATTAAAAATTCGCAGTAATTATAACCTTGGGCCATGCATTTTAACTCCTTTCCCTCGTATTTCTCCCCTTCTGCCTCTTCTACAATCCCTGTTAGTACACCTCTCATAAAATGGCATACGGGCTTATCGCTCTCCCCCTCGTTCTTTAGATAACTTTCCGCTTCAAATGAATCGTATAGAATCATTCTAAAATTCTCTCCCTCTTTTATGTATTCTCCAAGAGCCCAGCCAAAGTACCAGCCAACTGCTGATAAGACATCGTAAATACTCAATAACTTATCTTTCACATACTCATTGTACTCTTTAACTAACTTTTTACCAACTCTCTTTCCTCCACGGTAAAGAACAAAATCACCCACACCGCCAAATAACTCTTCCATATCTTTCATGCACTCGTATGGAAAATAAGTAGTTGATAATAAGACATACCTATTGCCAAACAACTCAATTTTAAAATCTTCACTGAAATTTTTATCCTTACCCAGAATCTTCATTACCTCTTTTGCCCTCTTTTCTATCTCTTCTTTTCCCATTTTTACCCCCTTTATAATTAGGGGTTGAATGTATTTAAACTCTTCTATCCTTTAGCCCAACCTAAAGCTCTTGATACTGCATCTTTCCACTTATCATACAATTTTTCTCTTTCTCTCTCCTTCATTTTAGGTTCAAATCTTCTATCTTCTTCCCATACTCTATGTAAATCATTCATTTTCCAAAATCCCATAGTTATGCCAGCTATGAATGCAGCTCCCAACGAGGTTGTTTCTTGAATCTTCGGCCTTAGAACAGGTATTCCTAGAATATCAGCTTGGAATTGCATAAGGTAATTGTTCTTGGAAGCACCACCATCCACTCTGATTTCTGTGATATTCATGCTTTTCTTCATTTCCTCCACAACATCCATTGTTTGATATGCGATGGATTCTAAAGTAGCTCTAACAATATCCTCCTTTTCTGTACCTCTTGTTATTCCAATAAGTAATCCTCTTGCATATGGGTCCCAGTATGGGGAGCCAAGGCCTGAGAATGCAGGAACGAAAAATAAATCTTTATCTTTGGATTTTTTTGCCATATCCTCGCTCTCTTCATAATTTTTCAAAATCCCCAATCTTTTTAACCATTTTAATGCGGCACCTGTTATGAATACACTTCCCTCAATTGCATATGTAGTTTTCCCTTTTATTCTCCATGCTATTGTAGTTAGCAAGTTCTTTGAATACTTTAATTCATTCCCCGTGTTTGTCAATAAAAAATTTCCAGTGCCGTAAGTCACCTTGAGGATGCCTGGATTGATACACGCTTGTCCAAATAGGGCAGCTTGCTGATCTCCTAGAACCCCAGCTACAGATACTTCCCTTCCAAACAATTTCGTGTATCCAAATATATGGCTTGAGTTCTTTACCTCTGGAAGAATGCTTTTGGGGATATTAAATAACTCTAAAAGCTCATCATCCCATTCACCTTTTTTTATGTTGAAAAGCATAGTTCTGGAGGCATTGGAAGGTTCTGTTAGGTGCTTTCCAGTAAGTTTGTAAATAAGGTAAGAATCTATTGTGCCAGCCATGAGCTCTCCCTTCTCAGCTCTCTCCCTTGCCCTTGGCACATTATCCAGGATCCATTTTATTTTGCTTGCAGAGAAATACGCATCCGCTATTAGCCCCGTTTTCTCTCTTATCATCCCCTCATATTCTTTCTTTATTTCTTCCATCATATCTGCAGTTCTTCTGCATTGCCAAACTATTGCGTTGTAGATTGGCTTTCCCTCTTTATCCCATATTACAATTGTTTCTCTTTGATTTGTTATGCCTATTGCCTCTATTTTCTCATCCTTCGCAACTTCTCTTGCAACTTCAACCTGAGTTCTCCAAATCTCCTCTGGATCGTGCTCAACCCATCCCGGCTTTGGATATATCTGCTTGAACTCTTTAGAATGGGTGATAATATTTCCATTTTCATCAACTAAAGAGGCCTTTACATTTGTTGTGCCCTCATCCAATGCTAGAATTTTGCCCATGGATATGAGAATCATCTTGATGGATATTAATTTTGGGAGAAAATATTAAGAATGATTTTTTAGATTATAGGGTATGGAAATTGATGTGGTAAATATAAAAAAGCCAGAGGAGAATGTGGATGTCATAATAGGATATACGCATTTTATAAAGAGTGCAGAGGACATCTACGAGGCCTTAGTTACGAGTATGCCAGGTATAAAATTTGGATTTGCATTTTGTGAGGCCTCGGGGGATAGATTGATAAGGTACGAGGGTACCGATGAAGAATTAACTAATTTTGCAATTGAAAACTGCAAAAATATTGGAACTGGGCATGCTTTTATAATCCTTCTACGCAATGCCTACCCAATAAATGTTCTTAATGCCCTGAAGAATGTGCAGGAAATTACCAGAATAATGGTGGCAAGCGCTAATCCTCTACAGGTAATAATAGGGAAGACAGAGCAGGGTAATGCAATACTTGGAACAGTGGATGGCTATACACCCCTTGGCGTGGAAAACGAAGAGAAGAAAAAAGAGAGAAAAGAGTTCTTGCGTAAAATAGGATACAAGTTGTGATTCAATGGATTTCTACGATGTAGAAGCAGAGCTATACGATTTATTTTATTTTGATTTCAAGGAGGATATTCCTCTTTATAAAAAATATGCAGATGGATGCGAGAATGTGCTTGAACTCTTCTGCGGCACGGGAAGGATTTTATATTATTTGGATAACCGGAATATGTATGGCATAGATTTGAACGAGAAGATGCTCTCTTTGGCCAGAAAAAATTTAGAGGGAAAAAATGTAAAATTGCTCAAAGGAGATGCAAGGAATTTTAAAATTGAAGAAAGATTTTGTTTGGAAATCATAGGTATAAACTCGTTGATAATGTTTTCCAAGGAGGATAGAATGAAGATATTGAAAAACGCATACCAGCATCTTCGCAAAGGTGGAAGGTTAATAGTTGATATAATAAATCCCTTTGAAATGGTTGAGGGTATCGTGCACCATGGTGATACAAAATTCAAAGATGATAAAATTTACAGCAGATTCTTTGTGCCCATAAGAAAAGATGACCATTGGAAGATTCTGTATTTTTATGATATAGTGGAAGGAGAGAATTTGAGAAGAAAAGTAGCAGAGATGACAATTTATCCCGTAGAGAAAGAGGAAATTGTGGATGAGATGAGAGATGCGGGCTTTAAAATTGATGCAATTTTTGGGGACTATGATATGAACGAGTTCTCTGAGTATTCAGAAAGAATAATAGTTGTGGGGCTTAGAGATGAATGAGTTTGGCATATCTAAAGAGTCCTTAGCTAAGATTATGCTAATAATTGATGAGATGAAGGGAGATAATGAGAATACGCCCATTTTAGTTGAAGGAAAGAGGGACAAAAAAGCTCTGGAAGAGCTCGGATTCGAAGGCAAGATAATTGTGCTAAATTCTGGCCATACATTGGCAAGTTTGGCAGATAGAATTTCAAAAAAGTATAGGAAGATAATCATTTTGACAGATTGGGATAAGAAGGGAAGTTATCTTGCAGGACGTCTTTTCAATCTTTTGCGCGATAATGATGTTATATGCGATATGGAATACCGTAGAAAGCTTGGATTTTATCTTGGCTCTCATATCTCAACTGTGGAAGAATTAGCAATGCTCTCTGAAAAAGTTATTTAAATGCAACTCATTACCCGATTATGCAGCTTATAAATCCTTGGTCATCACAGCAGTACAAAGATTATGCAAAGCTTCGTGATCAGTTTGGCATATCTCCATTTAATTTTGACTTGCCCAATCCACCAATTCTTTTCCGTAGGGGAGTTATATTTGGGCACAGGGGATTTGAATATATTTATGATGCCATTAAGCACAATAGAGATTTTGCAGTTTTAACTGGATTGATGCCCTCTGGTAAGATGCATTTTGGACATAAGATGACCATTGAGCAAGTTCGCTACTATCAATCCCAAGGTGCAGATGTTCATATTGCTGTTGCAGATATAGAAGCATACGCCTTTCGCGGAATATCTTTAAAGGATGCTGAGAAAATAGCTTTGGAAGAGTATGTGCCAAGCTATATTGCCTTAGGTTTAGATCCCAATAAAACTGAGGTTTATTTCCAATCTAGAAGGCAGGAAGTGAAAGACATTGCTTGGAAGCTTGCAAAGAAGGTGAATATGAGTGAGTTCCTTGCAATTTACGGTTTTTCAGGAGAGGACAATATGAGCCATTTATTTTCCCCGCTTGTGCAAGTGGGAGACATTCTGCATGTGCAGCTTGAGAAATTTGGAGGGCCAAGGCCCACTATCGTGCCTGTGGGTGTTGATCAAGACCCACATATGCGTCTAACTAGGGATATCGTGGGAAGATGGAGAATGTTTAGCATATCCCAGCAAGATTCTTCATTGGCAGTATTCTTCAAGGGAGATGATGCTGAGAAGAAATTAAGAAATTTGATGCCTCATTTAGAGGCAGTAGGATTCTCTGATTTTAAAATAAATGTACCGTATAAGGCGCTTTACATTCTTGATTCAAAAAAAGAAGATTGGATAAAAATCGATAGGGCTATAATCTCATACGAGAAGGAATTCAACGAAAACACATTTTACTCCCCCGCTGCCACATATCATCGCCTCATGACAGGACTAACAGGAGGAAAAATGTCATCATCCATCCCTGAGAGTGCTATATTCTTAACGGACTCTCCTGAAGAGGCAAGGAAGAAAGTTATGCGTGCAAAAACAGGAGGGGGAGCAACTCTTGAAGAGCATAGAAAATATGGTGGAAACCCAGATATATGCTCAGTTTACGAGCTGTTTGTATATCATTTAATCGAGGATGATTTTTACCTTAAAGAGATATACGAGTCCTGCAAGGAGGGAAAGAGAGTTTGTGGACCTTGCAAGAGAGAGGCAGCAGATATAATTTACAATTGGCTCAAGGATTTCCAAGAAAAGAGAGAGCAGGCAAAAGATGAGGTTAAGGAAATGGTCTCTTGGGAATGAACTTTAAATATCAAATTTCTATTATCTTTGATGGGGATGAGTTCCAAGCGCTTCATAATTGGAGAGGGAATTGAGGCGTTTGTTTGTAATTCAAAAATTTCTGTGAAGATTGATGAAAAGGAATATGTGATTTATGAAAATTAAATCTTTTTAACCTTCACTATGAACTCGTCAAAGTCATTCATTACCTTGCTGTTGGGAAATATCTTTTTTGCCTCATTTTCAATAACCTTTGCGTCTTTGTACCTTGGACTTATGTGCACAAGAAGTAAATTATCCACATTTGCCTCTTTTGCGATTTTAGCTGCCTGCCTTGCAGAAGAGTGTCCGTATTGATTTGCCTGCTCTTCTAAAGAAGAGTCCACAGTTGCCTCATGAATCAATACATTAGCATTTGATGCAAAGGAGATCATCTCATCCATGGGTGCAGTATCTCCTGAATAAACGATTTTTCTTCCTACCCTTGTTCCACTACTTACCTCATCAATTGTTATCTCTCTACCCTCATACTCAATTCTTCCATTTTTTCTTAATTTCTCTAATACCCTGCTATTTAATCCCAATGCCTTTGCCTTGTTCTTATCTATCCGTGGCATATCCTTCTCTTTTAGAGCATATGCTAAAGAGGGCACAGGGTGCTTTGTTTTCATCACTTTGATTTCATAATCTACAAAATTTAAAGTCTCGTTGCCTCTAAGCTCGTAGAGAGTTATCTTGAAGGATGGAGAATAATATCCTATTGTTAGGAATTTTGTTAGAATATCTATGGTCCTTTCAGGGCCATAAATTTCAAGCGGCTCTTTTCTTTCGTTGAGTGTCATTGTTTGAATTAATCCAGCTAAACCTAGAAAATGGTCACCATGATAATGAGTAATAAATATCCTCTTGATTTTCATAAAGCTCATGTTTGTGCGCATCATCTGTCTTTGCGTTCCTTCTCCGCAATCAAATAATAGCACATCACTATCAATTTGCACACCTATGCTCATCACATTTCTCTCTGGTGAGGGCCAAGAACCGCCTGTGCCAAAGAAAACTATGCGAATTGTTGAAGCCATATTCCTTTATGGTCTTTGCTCCTATTAAATTTGTGCCCATATCCACAAAATTTAAAAACAAAACTCTCATTCCCTACTTCAAGGGCCCGTGGTCTAGTGGTTATGACGTCCGCCTCACACGCGGGAGGTCCCCGGTTC